>NZ_JAKMAY010000547.1:0-1617 GCF_022015835.1 Streptomyces sp. ICN903
CCCCGAACGCACGCCCCCCGACCGGAACCTTCCTCCCCGCCGGTTCCGGGCGGGGGGCGTGATCACTCACGGTGCCCCGGCCGTCCGGCCGGGGCACCGCCGGTGGCGGGCCGGGCGGTCCGCAGGCCGCCGGACGGCCGGTCAGCCGGTGAGCGCCTCGTAGAAGCTGAGGGCGGCCAGTACCAGCATCACGCCCGCCGCGATCCGGGAGATCAGGCGCAGGGGCACACGGCGCATCAGCGCGCGCCCGCCCAGGATGCCGATGGCCGCGACCGACCACAGGGCGATCACCGCACCGAGGGCGACCGAGAGCGGGCTGTCGTAGCGGGCGGCGAGGTTGGCCGTCATGATCTGGGTGAGGTCGCCGAACTCCGCGACCAGGATCAGCATGAAGCCGCTGCCCGCCACCTTCCAGAAGGACTGGTCGGAGGGCTTGCGGACCTCCTCGTCCCCGTCGTCCTTCCTCAGCAGCAGCATCAGCGCGCCCGCCAGGAACAGCGCTCCGGTGATCCCCTGCACCAGTTGCTGCGGCAGCAGGGTCAGCACGCTGCCCGCGGCGACGGCCAGCGCCACGTGCAGCACGAAGGCGGCCGCGACTCCGGCGAAGACGTACGAGGCCCGGTAGCGGGTGCCGAGCACCAGCCCGGCCAGTGCCGTCTTGTCGGGCAGTTCGGCGAGGAAGACGACGCCGAAGGTCACTGCGGCGGCGGTGATGCTGAACATGCGGGAAGGACCCCTCGTCGGTCGGGCCGCCGTACCGAGGGGCCCGCGGGGGGCGAGCACGCTTCGGCACGGCAGCGTCGTTGGTGGCTTGTGTGAAGCCGTGGACACTGCGGCCGAAGGTCTCGCTGGCACGGTGCGCGAGCACCGGCTCCGGGCGCCGGGCCGGCCGTACGGGTACGGCGCGGCCAGTATGTCGACGGTCCGGCGAAGAGCTACTCCCCTTCAGACACCGACCAGCGTACGCGATGCCCCGCGCCTCCCCGCGCCCGCCGTGGGCCGGGTCCGCCCGCGCACGGCCTCCCCCGGCCGTCGGCGCACCGCCGTGACCGGTACGGACGCCGGTACGGCGCCCGCGCCCGCACGCCGGTGCGCCGCACCGGTGGTGTGACCGATGCCACGGCCGTGCGGTCCCGCACCGTGCCGGACCCGGCCCGGGGCGGCTACCGGACCACCGGGCGCGGGCGCTACGGACGGCACCCGGTACCGGCTCGAACACGGCGGCCCGGACCGGGCGCCCCCTCGCGGACCGGGCGGCCCCTCGGGCCCGGCCCACCGGTCCGGGCCTCGCACGGCGGCTCCGGCGCTCCGCGCCGGCTCCGCACGCGGGCCCGGCGCTCCGAGCGCGTCGATCAGTCCGGGCAGCGGTCTTGATCTGACGTGCCCATGTCGTCATCCTGTCATCTGGCGCCCGCCGGGAGGAAACCTTTCGGCGCCACCCTGACGGCGTTCCTTCCACTCAACTTCCCCCCATTCCCAGGGAGTCCGTATGCACGGCATGCGCCTGCCCGCTTCGCGGCGCGGCTTCTACGCGCGTCGATCCACCACCCTCGGCGCGCTCATCGCTCTCTGCGCCGGTCTGCTGTTCCTGAGCGCCCCCACCGCCCAGGCCGCGCC
>NZ_JAKMAY010000548.1:0-1617 GCF_022015835.1 Streptomyces sp. ICN903
GAGCGGGGTACCGGGTAACGGGGTCAGTGGATGATGCCGGTGCGCAGGGCGACCGCGACCATGCCCGCGCGGTCGCCGGTGCCCAGCTTGCGGGCGATCCGGGCGAGGTGGCTCTTGACGGTCAGGGCCGACAGGCCCATGGAGACGCCGATCGCCTTGTTGGACTGGCCCTCCGCCACCAGCCGCAGCACCTCGATCTCCCGGCCGGAGAGCTCGCGGTAGCCACCGGAGTGGCCGGGAGCGCCCGGCGGGCGGCGGTGCATACGGGCGGCGGCGGCGCCGATGGGTGCGGTGCCGGGACGCCCGGGGTGACCGGGGGTGCCGCGGGTGCCGGTGACGACGTAGCCCTTGACGCCGCCCGCGAGGGCGTTGCGCACGGCGCCGATGTCGTCGGCGGCGGAGAGGGCCAGACCGTTGGGCCAGCCCGCCGCCCGGGTCTCGGACAGCAGGGTCAGGCCGGAGCCGTCGGGCAGGTGGACCTCGGCTACGCAGATGTCGCGCGGGTTGGCGACGCGGGGGCGGGCCTCCGCGACCGAAGACGCCTCGATCACGTCCCGGACACCGAGCGCCCACAGGTGGCGGGTGACGGTGGAACGGACCCGGGGGTCGGCGACGACGACCATGGCCGTCGGCTTGTTCGGGCGGTAGGCGACCAGGCTTGTGGGGTGCTCAAGAAGAACGGACACCGGGCCTCCTGGGGAGTGGAGAGCGGACGGAAGCCGACTATGGGGGAAGTCGGGATGGGATGAGCCCCGTGAGGGGTCACAGAATCCTTCGGCACTCCGCCGGTCCGTCTTTAGGGAATGATCACGAATGAGTGAGTGAAAAATTCCGGCAAATCGGACAGGAACTCGATCCGGGGAACCATCAGAGTGGCTGCGGGCCACGGCGCTGCGGCAGTGGTACGACGGCCGCCCCCTCGCCCTCCTCCGGAGGCAGCCCCGCGCACTGGCACAGCAGGTCGCACCAGGCCGCCAGATGCCCGGCCGCCGTGTCCCCCGAGCCCTCCCGCGGGGTCCACGAGGCGCGGATCTCCAGCTCCGACCGCACCGCCCGGTCCGCCAGCTCCCCGAAGGAGTGGGAGTCCGCCCGCGTCACCGTGCCGCCCTCCGCGGCGTACCCGGCCGACCGCGCCTCCAGCGCGCCCGTCAGCCACGACCAGCTCACCTCCGGCAGCAGCGGGTCCCCCGCCATCTCCGGCTCCAGCTGGGCACGGGCCAGGGTCACCACGCGGAACGAGCCCCGCCACGCCTCCTGCCCGGCGGGATCGTGCAGCAGCACGAACCGCCCGTCGGCCAGCTCCTCGCCCCCGGCCTCGACCGACGCCTCCACCGCGTGCGCGAACGGAGCCAGCCTCCTGGGCGGCGGCAGCGGGCCGAGCCGCACCTCCGGGCGCGTCCGCACCCCCGCCAGTGCCGCCACGGCCTGCCGGAAGGCCCGCGGCGCCTCCTCACCGCCGGGACCCGCCGTACCGTCCGCCTGGTGTGCTCGCGCCGCTGCCATGAGCGGCAGCGTAGGCGGAACGGGTGCTCCGGACGGGTAGGGACACGTGCGAGACTTCTGGTTGTGACCGCCGACGACCGAACCGCAGCCCAGACCCCCTCCGCAGCGGGCCCC
>NZ_JAKMAY010000549.1:0-1607 GCF_022015835.1 Streptomyces sp. ICN903
GTGGCCGGGGGAGTCGACGTGGCCACTGGGGCCGTTGGGGCCGGTGGGATCGGCGTCGGTGGGACGTTCGGAGGGACTTCCAGAGGGACGAGGTGTGGCGCAGGCGGACATATCCGTCTCCGTCGCGAGGTTGCGTCACGTTCCGTATGGACATGACTACACAAAGTTTCGGTAAACGAATCGTAATGTCGCCCAAAGAATCAAGAAAGGGGGTCGAAGCAATCGGGCTCACTCTTCACACCCGAGGGTGAATAAGTCATAGGAACCGCTCCCCTCACTTGCGCCTCTCACCGTGCGTGTGAGGTTGGTCGCAGGCCGAACGCATCGGCCGGAAGAGCACAAAAGCGACGACGGAGGCGATGAGGTGGAGAGCATGGGAGTCGCGCGGAGGCTGACCAGAGGCGCTGCGGGAGCGGCCGTACTGATCGTGCTGGCGGTCGGTTGCTCGAGCTCGTCCCCGAGCGTGTCGAAGGACGAGGGCCGTGCGAACAAGGACGGGCGGAAGGCGAAGCCCGCGGGCAGGGTCGAACTCATAGGCGACGGCTCCACCGCCTACATAGGCGCCCAGCCGAACCAGCCCGAGTTCGGACGTCTGAAGCCCGGCGACAAGCCTCCGCAGTTCGTCGTCTTCTCCTGGGACGGCGCGGGAGAGGACAGCAAGAAGCTCTTCTCGCACTTCCGCGAGGTGGGAAGGGAGTACGACGCGCACATGACGTACTTCCTCAGCGGCGTGTACGTACTGCCCGAGGACGAGGCCCATCGCTATGAGCCCCCCGGCCGCGGCCGCGGCGCCTCGGACATCGGCTACCTCAAGGACGAGAACATACGGGCCACACTGGAGCAGCTCCGCGGCGCCTGGCTCGAGGGGAACGAGATAGGCACCCACTTCAACGGCCACTTCTGCGGGGCGAACGGTGTCGGCAGCTGGACGCCCGAGCAGTGGAAGAGCGAGATCGAACAGGCCAAGTGGTTCGTGAAGAACTGGAAGACCACGACCGGCTGGAAGGACCTGGAGCCCCTCCCCTTCGACTACGACCGGGAACTGGTCGGCGGCCGCACCCCCTGCCTGGAGGGCCGCGAGAACCTGCTCCCCGCCGCGAAGGAGATGGGCTTCCGCTACGACTCCTCCGGCAACGGCACCCAGGTCTGGCCCGACAAGGAGGGCGGCCTGTGGGACCTGCCGCTCCAGCAGGTGCCGATGCCCGGGCGCTCCTTCGAGACGCTCGCGATGGACTACAACTTCCTGGCCAACCAGTCGGGGACGGTCAACGGCGATCCGGCGCAGCGTGAGGCCTGGGGGCGCCAGATGCGCGACGGCCTGCTGGAGGGCTTCGACCGCGCGTACGACGGCAACCGCGCGCCGCTGATCATCGGCAACCACTTCGAGGGCTGGAACGGCGGCGTCTACATGAAGGCCGTCGAGGACGTCATCAAGAAGGTGTGCCCCATGGCCGACGTGCACTGTGTCTCCTTCAGGCAGCTCGTCGACTGGCTCGACGCCCAGGACCCACGGATTCTGGAGAGGCTCCGCACACTCGGGGTGGGGCAGGCGCCCGAGGGCGGCTGGAAGAGGTTTCTGACCGCCCCCTCGACGGCGGCCCCCTCCC
>NZ_JAKMAY010000055.1:0-24385 GCF_022015835.1 Streptomyces sp. ICN903
CCCCCTCGACACCATCGATCCGGAAGGACCTTCGTGGCCACCGCATCCCGTACAGCCGAACTCGCCCCGGCGACCCGGAGCGCCCGGGTGTTCCCGCCCGGCTTCCTGTGGGGCACCGCGACCGCCGCCTACCAGATCGAGGGCGCCGCCGCCGAGGGCGGCCGCACCCCCTCCATCTGGGACACCTTCTCCCGCACCCCCGGCAGGACGCGCAACGGCGACACCGGCGACACCGCCTGCGACCACTACCACCGCTGGCGCGAGGACCTGGAGATCATGGCCGGCCTCGGCGTGGGCGCCTACCGGTTCTCCGTCTCCTGGCCGCGCGTCCAGCCCGGCGGCAGCGGCCCCGCCTCCCGTGAGGGACTGGACTTCTACAGCCGCCTGGTGGACGGGCTGCTGGACAAGGGCATCCAGCCCGTCGTCACCCTCTACCACTGGGACCTGCCGCAGGAGCTGGAGGACGCCGGCGGCTGGCCGGAGCGCGCCACCGCCGAGCGGTTCGCCGAGTACGCCTCCCTGGTCGCCGGCGCGCTCGGCGACCGCGTCGGCACCTGGACCACCCTCAACGAGCCCTGGTGCTCGGCCTTCCTCGGCTACGGCTCGGGTGTCCACGCCCCCGGCCGCACCGACCAGGCGGACTCCCTGCGCGCCGCCCACCACCTCAACCTCGCCCACGGGCTGGGCACCCAGGCCCTGCGCGCCGCCCTCCCGGCGGAAGCGCAGACCTCCGTCACACTCAACCTCCACCATGTGCGCTCCCTGACCGACGACCCCGCCGACACCGACGCCGCACGCCGCATCGACGGCGTCGCCAACAGGGTCTTCACCGGCCCGATGCTGCGCGGCGAGTACCCGCAGGACGTCCTGCGGGACACGGCGCACCTGACGGACTGGTCGTTCGTACGGGACGGCGATCTGGCCGACATCCACCAGCCGCTGGACTTCCTGGGCGTCAACTACTACAGCCCCACCCTCGTCTCCGCCGCCTCCGGCCCCGGCTCCCACAACGCCGACGGGCACGGCGCGAGCGAGCACAGCCCCTGGCCGGGCGGCGACGACGTCGCCTTCCACCGCACGCCCGGCGAGACCACCGCCATGGGCTGGACGATCGACCCGACCGGCATGTACGACCTGCTGCTGCGGGTCAGGGACGACTTCCCCGGCATGCCGGTGGTCATCACCGAGAACGGCGCGGCCTTCGACGACTACGTCGACCCCGAGGGCCGCGTGCTGGACCCGCAGCGGATCTCCTACCTCCACGGCCATCTGGCGGCTGTGCACCGGGCCATCGAGGCCGGGGCGGACGTGCGCGGCTACTTCCTGTGGTCCCTGCTGGACAACTTCGAGTGGGGATACGGCTACAGCAAGCGCTTCGGCGCGGTGTACGTGGACTACGCGACCGGCACGCGCATCCCCAAGTCCAGCGCCCACTGGTACGCGAAGGTGGTCCGCGACGGCGCCCTGCCGCCGGAGCCCGGCGCGGGCGCCTGACCGCACCCGGCCGCGCCTGAGGCCCCAGGGCCCCGGCCGCGGGCCCGGCTACCGATCCGTCGGCCGGGCCCGCGGCCGGCCGCTCGCGGGGTCAGGCGGGGCGCCGCCCGCCGTCCCCGCGCCCGTCCGGCTTCCCCTGCCCCTCGCGCTCCTCGCGTCCCTCGCGCCACTGCCGTACGACCTCGTCGGCGTCGAAGGGCTCCAGGCCCAGCGGGGGACCGGGCGGCGGCATCCGCAGCGCCGCGCGGATCCTCTCGTTGATCTCCGCCACGATCCGCCGCACCTCCGGCTCCGAGCGGGCCCGGCGGGCGGCGGCCAGGGCGTCCTCCGCCTCCTTGCGCAGGGCGAGCGCGGGCGGCAGGTAGGACAGCCCCTCGCGGCTCATCTTCTTCCTGACCCACCACAGGTCGTCATAGGGCTGGTCCAGGTCGGGCAGCGGCCTGCCCATGCCCGGCAGGGCGTCGAACTCGCCGCGCTCGGCCGCCTCGCGGATCTGCCGGTCGGCCCACGTCTCGGAGTCGATCCCGGGCGGTTTGCGTTCGGTCACGGTGCGGTCCTCCCTGAGTGCGGCGGCGGTGGCGGGCTTTCGCGGAGGGTGCTCGTACGGTCCAGGTTACGCGGGAGCCGCCCCCGCGGGACGGGGGCGCTCACCCGGCCAGGGCGAGCACGGCCTCCACGGTGTCCGCCTCCGCCGCCGTCTTGTCCCCCCGGTAGCGCAGCACCCGGGCGAACCGCAGTGTCACGCCCTCCGGGTAGCGGGGGGAGCGCTGCACTCCGTCGAAGGCGACCTCCACCACCAGCTCCGGCCGCACCGTCACCGTGAACCCGTCGTCGTCCACGGCCAGTTCACGCAGTCGTGCGGTCTGCCAGGCCAGCAGGGCGTCGGTCAGCCCCTTGAAGGTCTTGCCGAGCATCGCGAAGGAGCCGTCCGGGCGGCGCGCGCCCAGATGGAGGTTGGACAGCTTCCCCGCGCGCCGCCCGTGCCCCCACTCGGCGGCCAGCACCACCAGATCGAGGGTGTGCACCGGCTTCACCTTCAGCCAGGACGCGCCGCGCCGCCCAGCGCCGTACGCGGAGTCCAGCGCCTTGAGCATCACGCCCTCGTGACCGCGCACCAGCACGTCGTCGGCGAACTCCCGCGCCGCGGCACGGGTCGGCTCGTCTTGCGGGTCCTCGACGACCGTGCGCAGCACCCGCATCGGTTCGGGCACCACCCGGGCCAGCTCCGCGTACCGGTCGGCGACCGGAACATCCAGCAGATCGCGGCCGTCGACCGACAGCAGGTCGAAGAAGACGGGCGACAGAGGCAGCGACGCCCGCGCCCGCTCCACGTCCAGCCGCGACCCGACCCGGCCGGCGACCTCCTGGAAGGGCCGGGGCCGGCCGTCCTCGCCCAGGGCGATGACCTCGCCGTCGAGGACCGCCCGCCGGGCCCGCAGCTCCCGGCCGGCGGCCACCACCTCCGGGAGCCGGCCGGTGATCTCCTCCAGGGTGCGGGTGAAGACCCGCACCACCGGACCGTCGCGGTGCACCTGGACGCGGATGCCGTCGAGCTTCTCCTCCACCGCGCACGGCCCGAGCCGGTCCAGGGCCTCGTCCACGCTCCCGGCGGTCTGCGCGAGCATCGGCAGCACCGGCCGCCCCACGTCGAGGCGGAAGTCGGCCAGCGCGCCGGGGCCGCGGGCGAGCAGGGCCCGGGCCACCCGCCCCAGCGAACCGCCGACCATCACCGCCCGCCGCACCCCGGCCGGCTCCGCGCCCACCGCCGCCGCCAGGCCCTCGACGGCGAACGCGTCCAGGGCGCCCTGCCGCAACTCGCCGCCGATCAGCCGGACGAGGAAACGCTGCTCCTCGCCGGTGGCGGCGGACAGCAGCTCCTGGAGCAGGCGTCCGCGTTCGGCCTGGGCGCCCCGGCCCGAGACGGCGGCGATCGCCTCCAGAGCGCGGTGCACGTCCGCCACCGACAGAGACGGGGCGTCTGCCGGCGGGACGGTCCGGCTCAGCGTCCTCCAGCCGATCCCCGTCCTGCGCTGGGGGAGCCTGCCCGCCAGGTAGGTGATGACGACCGGGGCGTCCTCGGGCCCGGCCTCGCGGAACAGCGCGGCGAGCAGGGCGACCTTCTCCGTGCGCGACGGGGTCCGCGCGACGCGGTGGGAGACCTGGGCGACTTCGGCCAGCAGCATGTCCCCATCCTCACCCGGACGGCTGTCACCGGCACCGAGCGGCGCGCGGAAGAACAGATGGGCCGGAACCGATGACTTCCGGCGCACCGGCGGGTCCGAACCCGTGAGACCGAACGGAGAGGAAGACGGCGATGGCGAAGGTGACACTGACGCAGTTCCTGACCGTGGACGGGGTCGTACAGGCACCCGGTGGCCCGGACGAGGACCGCGACGGCGGGTTCGAGCACGGCGGCTGGCTGGTCCCGTACGCGGACGAGGACATGGGGCGGTTCGTCGCGGAGGGCTTCCGGGCCGCGGACGCCTTCCTGCTGGGCCGCAGGACGTACGAGATCTTCGCCGCCTACTGGCCGCGGGTCACCGACCCGGACGACCCGGTCGCGAGCAGGCTCAACGCCCTGCCCAAGTACGTCGCCTCCCGGACGCTGGACGGTGTCGGGTGGCACAACTCCACGCTGCTGGGGGACGACGCGGTGCGGGAGGTCGCGGCCCTCAGGCAGCGGCTGGAGGGCGAGGTGCAGATCCACGGCAGCGGGAACCTGGCGCGGAGCCTGATGGCGCACGGCCTGATCGACGAGTACCGCCTGCTGACCTACCCCGTGATCCTGGGCGGCGGCAAGCGCCTGTTCGACGGTGGTGCCGTGCCGACCGCGCTGGAGTGGACGGGAGGCAGGACGACCTCCACCGGGGTGGCGATCAACACCTACCGGGCGGCGGGGAGCCCCCGACACGGCTCGTTCGACCTGGAGGAGTGAGCCGGGCCGGGGGCCCGCGGCCGTGGGGCCGATGGTCACGAAGCGGCATCGAACGGGCCGCCGTTGGTGATCTCCACTACGTGTCGTAGAGCTTGACGTCGCATTTGCGACTTGTAAAGAAGCGGATGCAAACGGGCAGTACGGACACGGCAAACGGGGCATATCGGTTGTTCGATGTTCGATTATCTCGTGATGAGTCTGCTGAAAAGCAGATAACTCACTCCAACCTGTCTCCAGGGAGATCGTGGGTCGTAGTGGCGTGAAGAAGCTGTTAACCTCCGGCAAGTTTGCGGACTGGAAGAGTCCGCTTTTGTGTGAACGCCCCCCGGGGCCGACGGCGCCACCGTCGGCCCCGGGGCCGGAGCCCTTCCGCCGCCCGCGGTGCGCGGAACGTGTCCGCGGCCCCGCGGCCCGCTCGCCCGGGGCCGCGGCCGCTGCCGGGCTCCACGACCCGTAAGGAGGTGGCGCGCGTGGACGGGGTGGAGACAGCCCAGTTCGGCGCCGTGGTGGTACTCGGTCTGCTGGTCCTCTTCTACGGAGGGACCTTCCTGATCTCGACCCGTATCGGGAAGAGGAAGGAGAACGCCGACGGATACATGACGGCCGGCCACAACATCGGCTTCGGGATCTCCGCCGCCAGCATGACGGCAACGTGGATCTGGGCGTCCTCGATGTACGCGTCGGCGACGTCGGGGTACACCTACGGCATATCGGGCCCCATTCACTACGGGCTCTGGGGCGCCCTGATGATCCTGTTCATCTACCCCTTCGGCAAGCGCATCCGGGCCGTCGCCCCCAAGGCGCACACGCTGGCCGAGGTCATGTACGCGCGGCACGGCCGCTCCAGCCAGCTGATGCTCGCCGGCTCCAACCTCGTCGGCAGCCTCATCAGCCTGATGTCGAACTTCATCGCCGGCGGCGTGCTGATCTCCATGCTGTCGCCGCTCAACTTCATCCAGGGCGTCTTCGCGGTGGCCGCGGGCGTACTGCTCTACACCCTGTGGTCCGGTTTCCGCGCCTCCGTGCTGACCGACTTCGTGCAGGTCGTCGCGATGCTCGGGGCGGTGGCCGTGCTCGTCCCGGTGATCTTCTTCGCGGCCGGCTTCCCGGCGGCGTTCGAGACCGGGGCCGCGAACCTGACCGCCCAGCAGAGCGACTTCTTCTCCAGCGACGCCTTCATGAACCAGGGCGCCCCCTACATCGCCGCGGTGCTGGCCTACGCCATCGGCAACCAGACCATCGCACAGCGCCTCTTCGCCGTGCGCCAGGACCTGATCAAGCCGACCTTCGTCACCGCGACCGTCGGGTACGGCGCCATGGTGATCGGTGTCGGCATGCTCGGCGTGCTCGCCCTCTACCTGGGCTTCGAGCCGACCGGCGGCGACGTGAACAACCTCATCCCCGAGATGGCCGCCGACTACCTGCCGCCCGTGCTGCTGGCGGTGTTCTTCCTCATGATCGTCGGCGCGCTCTCCTCCACCGCCGACTCCGACCTGTCGGCCCTCTCCTCGATCATGATGGCCGACGTCTACGGCCAGAACGTGGCGGGCAAGGAGAAGGCGAACCCGAAGACGATGCTGCTGGTCGGCCGCATCACGATGGTGGTGGCCACCGCGGCGGCCGTGGCCTTCGCCAGTCTCCAGCTGAACATCCTCGACCTGCTGGTCTTCGTCGGCGCGCTGTGGGGGGCCCTGGTCTTCCCGGTGCTGGCCAGCTTCTACTGGGACAAGGTCACCAACAAGGCGTTCACCACCTCGGTCATCGCGGCGCTCGCGGTGTTCCTGCCGGTCCGCTTCGGCTGGATCCCCATGGACGGCGTCACCGGCATCGCCGTGGACGTGCTCTCCGTCATCGGGATCGGCGTGGTCCTCGGCCTGATGGTGTTCGGCTTCCTCGGACTCCGCGCCGCGAGGATCACCGGTGTGCTGTCGGCGGCGGTGGCCGCCCCGTTCGCCATCGGGTCCCTGCACGAGTACGCGACGCTGTCCGGCTCCCTCGTCGCCTACTCCGTGAGCACCGTCATCTGCTGGGCGATGTCGGCGGGCAGCGGCGAGAGTTTCGACTTCGCCCTCATCGCCCGGCGCACCGGCGACTTCGACGACGGTGACACCGACGGCACGGGGAACGCCGGCGGTGCGGCCGCCGCCGTCCCGCGGCAGGCGGGCGAGGGCGACGGCGAGCCCGAACCCGCCGGAAGCACCAAGTGAGGCGAGTGAGCGAGCGAGTAAGCGAGGAGGAGGCGCGGTGAGCACCATCGCCCTGAGTACGTACATCCTGATGTGGCCCGTCATCGTGGCCGTCGTCCTGTTCGTGATCGGCCGCGCGTTCTACCGCGAGTGGGCCGAGGCCCGCCGCAGCGGACGGCGCCTGATCTGAGCCGTGCGGTGCGGGCCGGCGGCAGAGCCGGCCCGCACCGCGCTCTTCCGGCCGCCCGCGCGCCCGGCGGAGGCCGCCGTCCACGCCCCGCGACCGCCGGTAGCGCCTGAACGCTCAACCTCTGAGATGTCCGCGGGCGTTCGCAAAGGCGGAGATTCGGTGACCCTCCTGCGGTGGGGTAATCTCGCCGTGTCTGCACGTTTGTCATCCGACAAACGTGACGGCCTGTGAGCGTGGTGTGAACACACCGCCTGCCCGTCCGGGTGCGACCGGAGGAGCACGGCACGTGACGAACCCGGTGGCGGACGAGCGGAGCGATGGCGGACATGGCTGACACCACGGTTGGCGAGCCGCGCCCTGAGGAACGCGGCAGGACCACCCGCGGCCGGAGCGCCGGCAAGGCGGGGGAGCGGGAGCTGAGGCAGCTCCTGGCCGGCCTGACGGCGGTCCGGGACGGCGACTTCGGCACCCGGCTGCCGGACGGCGCCGACGGAGTCCTCGGCGAGATCGCCACGGTCTTCAACGGCATGGTGGACCAGCTGTCGCTGTTCACCTCCGAGGTGACCCGCGTCTCCCGCGAGGTCGGCAGCGAGGGACGCCTGGGCGGCCAGGCCCAGGTGCCCGGCGCCGGCGGGGCCTGGCGCGATCTGACCGACTCGGTCAACTTCATGGCCGGCAACCTCACCACCCAGGTGCGCTCCATCGCCCAGGTGACCACCGCGGTGGCCAAGGGAGACCTGTCGCAGAAGATCCGGGTGGACGCGCGGGGGGAGATCCTGGAGCTGAAGGAGACCATCAACACGATGGTCGACCAGCTCTCCGCCTTCGCCGACGAGGTCACGCGGGTGGCGCGCGAGGTGGGCACCGAGGGCAAGCTCGGCGGCCAGGCGGACGTCAAGGGCGTCTCCGGCACCTGGCGCGACCTGACCGACTCGGTCAACTTCATGGCCGGGAACCTCACCGGGCAGGTGCGCTCCATCGCCCAGGTCGCCACCGCGGTGGCCGAGGGAGACCTGTCGCAGAAGATCCGGGTGGACGCGCGGGGGGAGATCCTGGAGCTGAAGGAGACCATCAACACGATGGTCGACCAGCTCTCCGCCTTCGCCGACGAGGTCACGCGGGTGGCGCGCGAGGTGGGCACCGAGGGCAAGCTCGGCGGCCAGGCCGCGGTGCGCGGAGCCTCCGGCACCTGGAAGGACCTGACCGACTCCGTCAACGTGATGGCCTCCAACCTGACCGGGCAGGTGCGCTCCATCGCCCAGGTCGCCACCGCCGTCGCGCGCGGCGACCTGTCGCAGAAGATCACCGTCGAGGCCAAGGGCGAGGTCGCCGCCCTCGCCGACGTCATCAACACCATGGTCGACACGCTCTCCGCCTTCGCCGACGAGGTCACGCGGGTGGCGCGCGAGGTCGGCACCGAGGGCATCCTCGGCGGCCAGGCCAGGGTGCCGGGCGTGGCGGGCACCTGGAAGGACCTGACCGACAACGTCAACTCGATGGCGAACAACCTGACCGGGCAGGTCCGCAACATCGCCCAGGTCACCACCGCCGTCGCCCAGGGCGACCTCACCCGCAAGATCGACGTCGACGCGCGCGGGGAGATCCTGGAGCTGAAGACCACCATCAACACCATGGTCGACCAGCTCTCCGCCTTCGCCGCGGAGGTCACCAGGGTGGCCCGCGAGGTCGGCAGCGAGGGACGCCTGGGCGGCCAGGCCGAGGTCGAGGGCGTGTCCGGCACCTGGAAGCGCCTGACGGAGAACGTCAACGAGCTGGCCGGGAACCTCACCCGCCAGGTCCGCGCCATCGCCGAGGTCACCGGCGCCGTGGCCGAGGGCGACCTGACCCGCTCGATCACCGTGGACGCCTCCGGAGAGGTCGCCGACCTCAAGGACAACGTCAACTTCATGGTGCAGTCCCTGCGCGAGACCACCCGGGCCAACCAGGAGCAGGACTGGCTCAAGACCAACCTCGCCCGCATCTCGGGCCTGATGCAGGGCCACCGCGACCTCGCCGTCGTCGCCGAGCTGATCATGGACGAGCTCACCCCGCTCGTCGGCGCCCAGTACGGCGCCTTCTACCTCGCCGAGGACGACGACGAGGGCACCGAGCTGCGCCTGGTCGGCTCCTACGGCCACCCCGCGGCGGCCGGCGGCGCCGAGCCGCCGCGCTTCAGGCTCGGCCAGTCCCTGGTCGGCCAGGCCGCCCGCAGCCGCCGCACCATCACCGTCGACGACCTGCCCGCCGGCTACGTCACCGTCTCCTCCGGCCTGGGCGCCACCGAGCCCACCAGCCTGATCGTCCTGCCGATCACGGCGGAGGACCAGGTGCTCGGCGTCATCGAGCTGGCCTCGGTCACCCCCTTCACCGCGCTCCACCAGGACTTCCTGAGCCGGCTCATGGAGACCGTCGGCGTCAACGTCAACACCATCGTCGCCAACGCCCGCACCGACGAGCTGCTGGCCGAGTCCCAGCGCCTGGCCGCCGAACTCCAGGAGCGCTCCGAGGAACTCCAGGTCCAGCAGGACGAACTCCAGCGCTCCAACGCCGAACTGGAGGAGAAGGCCGCCCTCCTGGCCTCCCAGAACCGCGACATCGAGACCAAGAACCTGGAGATCGAACAGGCGCGGCAGGAACTGGAGGACCGCGCCCAGCAGCTGGCACTGGCCTCGAAGTACAAGTCGGAGTTCCTGGCCAACATGAGCCACGAGCTGCGCACCCCGCTCAACAGCCTGCTGATCCTCGCCCAGCTCCTGGCGCAGAACCCGACCCGCAACCTCACCCCCAAGCAGGTCGAGTACGCGGGCATCATCCACTCCGCCGGATCCGACCTGCTCCAGCTGATCAACGACATCCTGGACCTGTCCAAGGTCGAGGCCGGCAAGATGGACATCAACCCCGAGCGCGTACCCCTGCGCGGCCTGCTGGACTACGTCGAGGCCACCTTCCGGCCGCTCACCACCCAGAAGGGCCTCGGCTTCACGATCACCACCGCGCCCGGCGTCCCCGTCGACCTGTTCACCGACGACTCCCGGCTGCGGCAGGTGCTGCGCAACCTGCTGTCCAACGCGGTGAAGTTCACCGAGTCCGGCGGCGTGGCCCTGAGGATCGAACCGGTCGCCCCGGACGAGCTGCCCCCCACCGTCCGGCTGCACGGCTCGGCCGTCGCCTTCCGGGTGGAGGACACCGGCATCGGCATCCCCGAACAGCAGCTGGAGACCATCTTCGGCGCCTTCCAGCAGGCCGACGGGACCACCAGCCGCAAGTACGGCGGCACCGGACTGGGCCTGTCCATCAGCCGTGAGATCGCCTATCTGCTGGGCGGCGCCATCACCGCCGAGAGCGCCCCCGGGCAGGGGAGTACCTTCACCCTCTACCTGCCCGTGGCACGGCCCGACTTCATCGCCACGCCGGACGCCTCCCACCGGGCCGGGGCCCAAGGAGAGGAAGCCGGGCCCGCCACCGCCCAGGAACCGCCCGCCGAGCCGCAGCGGCCGCGGAAGCGGCGGCTGCTGGTGATCGAGGACCGCCCCCGCGGCCTGCTCTCCCTGGTGGCGGAGAACGCCGTGGCGGACCTGGCCGAGGGCGCCGGGGACATGGGCGACCCGCGCGGCCCCGTGGAGGTCGTCACCGCGGTCGGGGCGCAGGAGGCCGCCGCCGCGCTCGCCGCGGAGGCCTGCCACTGCGTGGTGCTCCAGCTCGACATGCCCGACGAGGCGGCCATGGGCTTCCTGGAGGCCATGGACGGCGACGCGGCCCTGCGCCGGGTCCCGGTCCTCGCGCACAACAACCGGCGTCTGGACCCGGAGCGGGAACGCGCCCTGCGCTCCCGCACCGGCAGCCGGCCGATGGAGCTGCTCTCCAGCCTGGACGAGCTGCGCGAGCGCATCGCGCTGCACCTGACCGCCGAGGAGCCGGGCGACGTGCTCCCGCTGGTGCGTACCGAGGGCAGTGCCGAGCCGACGGCTCCGCCCGAGGAGGCGGACGCCTCCCTGGCGGGCCGCACGGTGCTGGTCGTCGACGACGACGCGCGCAACGTCTACGCCCTCACCGGCATCCTGGAACTCCACGGAATGCACGTCCTGCACGCCGACAACGGCCGCAAGGGCATCGAGACCCTCACCGCCCACCCCGGCGTCGACGTGGTGCTGATGGACGTGATGATGCCGGAGATGGACGGCTACGCCGCGACAGCGGCGATCCGGGCCATGCCCGAGTACGCCGGTCTGCCCGTCATCGCGGTGACGGCCAAGGCGATGCCCGGAGACCGGGAGAAGAGCATCGCCGCCGGAGCGACCGACTACGTGACCAAGCCGCTGGACGCCCGCGACCTCGTCGCGTGCATCCGCCGCTGCCTGGACGTGTAGTCCCGAGCCCCGCCCGCCAGCCGACCACCTCCCCGAGGAGCAGCGCAGTGCAGACCCAGCGGCCGGACGAGTCCGTCCCCGAGGACGGACCGCCCAGCGCTGCCCCGGCGCGGGACGCGGCGGCCCCGGTGCCGTCCGTGCGGCAGCCGTACGAGGGCAGGGTGTACGAGCGCGGGGTGTACGACGGGGCCCCGCCGCGCGACGGCGCGGACGCCCGCGTCGGCAGGCTGGCCGCCACCGTCGAGCGGCTGCGCCGCGAGGTGCGCGAGGCCCACGCGGCGGCCGAGGGCCGCGCCCTGATCGAGATGGCCAAGGGCATCCTGGTCGAGCGGCTGGGCTGCGGCCCGGCGCAGGCCGCCAGGCAGCTGGACACCCTCGCCGACCGGGCCGGCCTCTCCCGGCTGGAGCTGGCCGCCGACCTCATCGACCAGGCCGCCCACGACCGGGTCACCGAGGCGGCCCGCGAGTTCCTGGCCAGGGCGGGAGGCAGCGATCACGGGAACCGGGAGGACGGTCACGAGAGCCGGGACGGCGGCCGGGGCGAGGACGGCGGGGAGGCCCCCTCGCTGTCGGTGCGGCTGCGCACCGCGGAGAGCGGCGCACTGGCCGCCGACGACACCCAGGCGGTCGCCGAGTCCCTGCTGGAGCACGCGCTGACCCCGCTGGGCGCCGTGGCGGTGGCCATCTGGGCCGCCGGTACCGACGCCTCCCTGACCCTGGCCGGCTTCGCGGGCTACGCGGCCGAGGAGGCCGCGCGATGGCACTACGTACCGCCGGGGGTGGCCACCCTCGCCCGCCGGGCCCTCACCGAGCGCCGCCCCGTGTGGTTCGCCTCTCCCGCCGAGTCCGGGCTGCCCACCCTGGGCCGCAGGCAGGCGCCCGAGGGCTGCCGGGTCACGGTCCCCGCCGACAACGGCGGCCGCATCCTGGGCGTCCTGGAGATCTGCTGGCCCGGCCCGCTGGAACCGCAGCCCCCGCAGGTCCAGCGGCAGATCGAGGCCCTGGCCGAACTGTGCGCCCACACCCTGGACAGCCGCGCGGGGGGCGCGGGGGAGGCGGGGGAGGTCCTCCAGGCACGGCACCCGGGCGCCTCGGAACTGGTGGACTTCGCCGACGGCCTGCTGGACCCGGCCCTGGTGCTGGTGCCCCAGCTGGACGCCGAGGGCCGGCTCGCCGACTTCCGCATCCACCACGTCAGCGCCCACTTCGTCGATCCGGCGGGCCGTCCGCGCGGCGCCGTCGCCGGATCGCTGCTGCTGGAGGCCTACCCGATGGCGGTGGGCGAGAGCGGCCTGTACGAGAAGATCGAACACGTCCACGCCACCGGCGAGCCGTTCCGCGCCGAACGGATGGTGCTGCGCGCCCTGGTCGGCCAGGTGCCGCTGACGGTGGAGGCGGCCGTCAGCATCAGCCGCCACGGTGAGAACGTCCTGCTCATCTGGCGCGTCCAGGACGAGGCGGCACGGCTGGCGAGCGTGCTCCAGCACGCCCAGCGCCTGGGCCGCATCGGTGGCTTCGAGGAGAACCTGGTCACCGGCGAGATCGTCTGGAACAGCCAGTTGTTCGCCCTCCACGGACTGCCGCCCACCGCCGCGCCGATCCCCCTGGAGCAGCTTCCCGCCCACACCCACGCGGACGACGAGGCCGCCATCGGGCGCTTCCTGCGCACCCTGCTGCACCACCGCCGCCCCGCCTCCACGGCCTTCCGCCTCCAGCGGACCGACGGGATCGTGCGCCACATCCGCGTGGTCGCCGAACCGGCCCTCGACGAGGGGGGCCGGCTGATCGCGGTGCGCGGCGCCTACCAGGACGTCTCCGCGCAGCACTGGACGGAGGTCGCGCTGGGCGCCACCCGCGACCAGCTGGCCCAGACCGAGCAGCAGGCCGCCGAACGCAACCGCATGACCCTCCAGCTCCAGCGCGCCATCATGCCGCCCACCCGGGGCCCCATCGACGCCGGAGGGCTGGACATCGCGGTGCGCTACCGCCCCGCCGAGAAGGACCACCTGGTCGGCGGGGACTGGTACGACGCCGTCGTCCTGCCGTCCGGCCAGGTGCTGCTCTCCGTCGGCGACGTGGCCGGCCACGGCATCGAGGCGGCCACCGGCATGGTCGTCCTGCGCAACGCGCTGCGCGGTCTGGCCACCACCGGAGCCGGGCCCGCGCAGATACTGGCCTGGCTCAACACCGTCGCCCACCACCTCACCGAGAACGTCACCGCCACCGCCGTCTGCGGCCTGTACGACCCGGACACCCGGACGCTGCGCTGGGCCCGGGCCGGCCACCCGCCGCCGGTCCTGGTGCGCCGGGGGGAGGCCGTCACGCTGCCACTGGTGGGCGGACTCCTGCTCGGCGCCATCGCGGAGGCCGGGTACGAGGAGGAGAAGCTGGTGCTGGAGGCCGGCGACATGCTGCTGATGTACACCGACGGCCTCATCGAGCGCCGGGACCGCTCCCTGCAGGAGTCCCTGGACCAGCTCATGGCCCTCGCCCGGGACTCCGGCGCCACCCTGGACAAGCAGCTCGACCGCCTGCTGACCTACAGCAACTCCGACACCGACGACGACACCTGCGTCGTCGGCGTCCGGATGCGCTGACCAGGCCCTCCACGTCCTGGCGCCCGGCCGTTTCCGCTCCCGCGCACCGGGTACCTGCGCCGTGCACCCGAACGCGACACACGGTGAGGACGACGGCCATGGGCGAGACGAACAGGCACCAGGAGCAGGGCGAGGGCGAGCACGGCCACGGAGCCGGGCGCCGCACCGACCCGGCCGACCGGGGCCCCGGAGCCCACTCCGGCCGGGAGACGCGGATGGAGCACCGCACCGTCCCCGGCACGGCGAGCGCCGCGGAGGGCTTCTCCGGCGGCGGCACCGTCGAGGGCGAGCCGCTCAAGGGCGTCGAGGCCGAGGAGGACGCCTCCGGCAAGGCCCGGCGGGCGGAGGAGGACGCCTCCGGCTCCGGCCGGAAGCCCGGAAGCTGAGATCCGGCGCGGGCAGCCCCGGCGCGGACACGTCCGGCGGCACCCCGGGTGCCCGCGCCGGGGCTCAGCGCCGCAGCGGGACGAAGCGCACCCTCAGCCCCGGCACCGCCTGCGCCGCCGCCGCCAGCGCCTCCCGCGGCACCACGCCGACCACCGGATAGCCCCCCGTGGTCGGATGGTCGGCGAGGAAGACGATCGGCTCACCGCCCGGCGGCACCTGCACCGCGCCCGCCACCATGCCCTCGCTGGGCAGCTCGCCCCGCACCGACCGCTCCAGGGCGGGCCCCTCGGTCCGCAGGCCGATGCGGTTGCTCTCGGCGGACACCCGGTAGACCCCCCGGGCCAGCACGCGCAGCGCGGCCGGGGTGAACCAGTCGTCGCGCGGTCCGGGCACCAGCGGCAGCACCAGCTCGCCCGACGGCGGACCCGGCGCGGCGGAGGCGACCGCGTCGGCCCATGGCACGGTCCCCGCCGCCGTACCCACCGGCAGCCGCGCCCCCGCCGACAGCCGAGCCGGGCCGAGCCCGGACAGCAGATCGGTGGAGCGGCTGCCGAGCACCGGCTCGACAGCGACGCCACCGGCCACGGCCAGGTAGCTGCGCACCCCGGCCCGCGCGGCGCCGACCTCCAGCACCGCCCCGCCCGGCACCCGTACCGCCGCGCCCCACGGCGCCGGACGGCCGCCGATCCGCACCGGGCACGGAGCACCGGTCACCGCCGCCACCACGGCCCGGTCCGGGCGCACCGCGCAACCGGTGAGGGTGGTCTCCAGCGTCGCGGCACCGGGCGCGTTGCCCACCAGGCGGTTGGCGAGCCGGTGGGCGGGGGAGTCCAGTGCCCCCGAACGCGGCACCCCCAGATGGGCGAGGCCCACCCGGCCCAGATCCTGCACGGTGGTCAGCGCACCCGGCCGCAGGACCTCCAGCACACCCGCGCCCGTCATGCCACCGCCTCGAACCGCACCCGGGTGCCCGGGGCCAGCAGCGCGGCCGGCTCCCGCCGCACGTCCCACAGCACCGCGTCCGTCCGGCCGATCAGCTGCCAGCCGCCGGGCGAGGCGCGCGGATACACCCCCGTGTACGCCCCGGCCAGCCCCACCGAGCCCGGCGGCACCGAGGTGCGGGGGACGGCGCGGCGGGGCACGCCCAACTCCCCGGGCAGCCCGGTGAGATAGCCGAATCCGGGGGTGAACCCGCAGAAGGCGACCCGGAACTCGGCGCGCGTGTGGATCGCGACCGCCTCCTCCTCGTCCACCCCCCACAGCGCCGCCACCTCGGCCAGATCGGGGCCGTCGTAGCGCACCGGCAGCACCACCGAGGCGGTGTCCGCCGGGACGGCGCCGGGGAACTCCCTGCCCCGCAGCCACCGCGCCACCGCCTGCGGGTCCTCCAGCCCGTCCAGCAGGACGGTGGCCGCCGCCGGGACGATCTCCTCCACCTCGGGCAGTTCTCCGGTCTCCCGCAGCCGCACCAGTTCGGCGTGGAGGGCCTGGGCCCGCTCGGTGCCGCCCACCTCCAGCAGCAGGGCGCGCCTGCCCATGGGCAGCACCCTCCCCACCCTCACGGCGCGAACGCCTCGATCCGCACCCCGGCCTCCGCGAGGGCCCGGCGCACCCGCCGCGCGAGCGCGACGGCGCCCGGGGTGTCGCCGTGCACGCACAGCGACCTGGCGCCGGCGGCCACCTCCACGCCGTCGCCTGTGGTCACACTCCCGCGCAGCGCGATGCCCAGCGCCTGGGAGACCACGGCGTCCGGCTCGTGGATCACCGCCCCCGGCTCCCGCCGGGGCACCAGCGTGCCCAGCGCGGTGTAGCCGCGGTCGGCGAACGCCTCGGGGACCGCGGACAGCCCGGCCTCCTCGGCGGCCCCCAGCAGCAGAGACCCGGGCAGCCCCAGCACCGGCAGCTCACCGCCCGCCAGCAGCACCCCGGACACCACCGCCCGCGCCTGGCCCTCGTCGTGCACCGCGCGGTTGTAGAGCGCGCCGTGCGGTTTGACGTACGCCACCCGCGCCCCGGCGGACTCGGCGAACACCCGCAGGGCGCCGATCTGGTAGGCGACCTCGTCGGCCAGCTCGTCCTCGGGGACCTCCATCGGCCGCCGCCCGAAACCCGCCAGATCGCGGTAGGCGACCTGCGCGCCGATCGCCACCCCCCGCTCGGCCGCCCACGCGCACACCCGGCGCATGGTGGAGGGGTCCCCGGCGTGGAAACCGCACGCGACGTTGGCGCTGCTGACGACCGAGAGCAGAGCCTCGTCGTGGGTGAGCTCCCACCGTCCGAAGCCCTCGCCCAGATCGGCGTTGAGATCGATCACCGGGGCCGCGTCGCCCACCGGAGCCACCGTCTCCTCGTCCCGCTGTGTCATGGGACGAGAGTAGTTCCGCGACGGGGACGGACGCGTACACGTCCGCCGGCTCCGTCAGCGCCTGCGTCGGACATCCAAAGCCTCCGGGGGCTTCGCCTCCGCCTCCCCGCCGGCCCGCCCGTACCGCCGGGCCACCGCGCCCAGGTGGTGGAGGGCGAGCAGCAGCAGGCCGACGTCGTCCAGGTACACCGGGTCCGGGAGCAGGTCGACGGGGAAGACCGTGTAGACCAGCGCTCCCCAGAACGCGGTCCTGGCGCTCACCGGGATGTCCGCGCCGCGCAAGAGCAGGTAGGCGCGCACCAGCCTGACCAGCAGGACGGCGGCGACGGCCAGCGTCGCGGCGGCGAGCACCGCGCCGACGGCGATCAGTACGACCTGCCAGGTCTCCAACGGACCTCCTAGCTCGCCGCCCGGCAGGCGGCCCGGGGCCGGGACGGGCGTTCCCCCCTCTTCTGCTCGCCGTCCCCGGGCGGAAACGCGCGGGGCCCCGTCCGGAGGCGGAGGTGCCCGGCCGCCCGGCCGCTCAGCCGCGCGGCGGCAGCCGGTGCAGCTCGACCGCCTCCAGCCGGCCCGCCTCCACCACCGCCGTCATACAGGTGCGGTACGGCTGGGAGCGCCGGTCGGTGGGGGAGCCGGGGTTGAGCAGCCGCAGCGGCCTGCCGTCGGCCGTGGTGGCGGTGGTGTCCCAGGGGATGTGGCTGTGGCCGAAGACCAGGACGTCCAGATCGCCGAAGCGCTCGGCGCACCGCTTCTCCCGGCCCCGCTTCGGGCCCGTCTCGTGGACGACCCCCAGGCGCAGACCGTCCAGCTCGGCGCGGGCCACCTCCGGCAGCCGGGCGCGCAGTTCGGGCCCGTCGTTGTTGCCGTACACGCCGATCAGGCGCCGGGAGCGCTCCTGGAGGAGATCGAGGGTGGCGGTGTCCACCCAGTCGCCGGCGTGGACCACCACGTCCGCCTCCGCAACGCGCTCCAGCAGTTCGCCGGGCAGCCGCCTGGCGCGCCTGGGAAGGTGGGTGTCGGGCATGAGCAGTACAAGCACGATTCCAACCTAACCCGCGGATCCCCGCCGCCCCGCTCCCGGCCGGGTCGGCGTACACCATGCGGACAGCCCGCCCGCGCCCCGCTTGCCCGCCGTAGTGTGACCGCCGACACGCCCACGCCGGATCCGGCCCGCACCCGGGGGAGCACATGACGCGCACCGACGACACGATCAGATGGGGCATCCTCGCCACCGGCGGTATAGCCGGAGCCTTCGCCCGCGACCTCGCGGCCCTGCCCGGCGGCGAGCTCCTCGCGGTGGGCTCGCGCTCGCCCGAGTCCGCCCGCCGCTTCGCCGACGAGCACGGCGCCCCGCGCGCCTACGGAAGCTGGGCCGAACTGGCCGCCGACCCGGACGTGGACGTGGTCTACGTCGCCACGCCCCACTCGGCGCACCTGGAGGCCGCCACCGTCTGCCTGGAGGCGGGCAAGGCGGTGCTGTGCGAGAAGCCCCTCACCCTCAACCTCGCCCAGGCGCGGGAGATGGTCGCGCTGGCGCGCCGCAGGGGCGTCTTCCTGATGGAGGCCATGTGGACCTACTGCAACCCGGTGGTCCGCCGCATGCTCGACCTCGTCGCCGACGGCGCGATCGGCGAGGTGCGCTCGGTCCACGCCGACTTCGGCATCGTCGCCCCCTCGGACGCCTCGCACCGCCTGCGCGATCCCCGGCTGGGCGGAGGCGCCCTGCTGGACCTGGGCGTCTACCCGGTCTCCTTCGCCCACCTCGTCCTCGGCGAGCCCTCCTCCGTCGCCGCCTGGGCCCATCTGACGCCCGAGGGCGTGGACGAGACCACCGGAGTCCTGCTGGGCTACGACAGCGGAGCCGTCGCCACCCTCTCCTGCTCCATCGCATCCGCCAGCCCCACCGTGGCGGCCGTCAGCGGCACCAGGGGACGCATCGAGCTGCCGCACGGCTTCTTCGCCCCGGAGTCCTTCGTCCTGCACCGCGAGGGGCGCGAGGCCGAGGAGGTCCGGGTGCCGCGGGCCGAGGGCGGCACCGGCTACGGGCCCGAGGCGGACGAGGTGATGCGCTGCCTGCGGGAGAAGGAGACGGAGTCCCCGCTGGTGCCGCTGGACGGGACGCTCGCGGTGATGGCGACGCTGGACGCCGTCCGCGAGCGCGTCGGGGTCCGCTATCCGGGAGACGACTGACCGCTCGCCGGGCATCCGGTGCGCGATGGAGCGGCCGGGGTCCGCGGGGCGGTCGCGAGCGCCCCGCGGGCCCCTCATCTGCCACGATGTCGAGAGCGCTCTCATTCCTCGGTCGGCGGGAGCGCCGGGAGGGCTCCCGCCTCCAAGAGGTTTACGAATCAAGGGTATTGACGGCCCATCCGGTCGCATACAGGATCAGCGCCGTGCGCATGACAGTGCGCCTGTGTCTCCGTGTGTCCAAGTGTTGAAAACTTCGACCGCCCCGAGGGAGCCGCCATGGGACAGCCGCTGCACGCAGGAACGGGACCCGGGGAAGGAGGCCGGCGAAGGCGGCGCGGACGAACGGCCGCCGCGACCCTCGGCGCCCTCCTCGCCCTGCTCGCCTCCGGTCTGACCCCCGCCGCCTCGGCCGCCGCGCAGGACCGCGTCCTGGACGACTTCGACAGCACCGTCCCCGGCCCGATCGGCACCTACGGCAGCACCCCCGAGGACACCCCCAGGCTCAGCCAGGTCGCCGCCGAGGCCCGCCCGGGCGCCAACGCCTTCAACCGCGCCATGCGCGTGGAGTACGACATCACCGCCTGGGGCGGCTTCGACCACGCCCTGTCCGACGCCGAGGACTGGAGCGGCCACGAGGGCTTCTCCTTCTGGGTGAAGGGAACCGGCAGCGGGGAGCGCGTCCAGTTCGAGGTCAAGGACGGCGGCCCGAACGCCGGTCAGGCCGAGCTGTGGGCCGGCTACTTCACCGACGACACCGACGGCTGGAAGCAGGTCCGCACCCCCTTCGAGGACTTCGTCCGGCGCCCCGACTACCAGCCCGCCGGCGCCCCGGACGACGGCGTGCTGGACCTGACCCGGATGTGGGGCTACGCCGTCAACCTGCCCACCGCCTCCGGCGCCCTGGAGTTCGACCAGGTCGAGCTGTACGGCGTGGGCGGGGTGCGGGCCCGCGTCGCCACCGACCGGCCCGTCTACACCGTCGAGCACGGCGGCACCGCCACCGTGGAGGTGTCGGTGGGCACCACCGGCGGCGTACCGCTGGCCGAGCCCGTCACGGTCACCTACGCCACCGGCGAGGGCACCGCGGAGCCCGGCGAGGACTACACCCCGGTCGAGGGCACCCTCACCTTCCCCGCCGGCACCCCCTCCGGCACGGCGAAGACCTTCACCGTCGACACCGAGCGCAGCGCGAAGCCCGCCACCGCCAAGACCATCCCCGTCACCCTCTCCGCCGACGGCGCACGCGCCCCCGACGACCCGCCCACCGTCGTCATCGACGCGCACGGCCTGCCGTACCAGGACCCCCGGCTCCCGGTGGGCAAGCGGGTGAAGGACCTGCTGTCCCGGATGACGCTCGACGAGAAGATCGGCCAGATGACCCAGGCCGAGCGCGGCGCCCTGGAGGCCCAGGACCACATCGCCTCCTACGAGCTGGGCTCGCTGCTGTCCGGCGGCGGCTCCAACCCCGCCCCCAACACGCCTGAGGCCTGGGCCGACATGGTCGACGGCTTCCAGCTGCGCGCACAGCAGACCCGGCTGCAGATCCCGCTGATCTACGGCGTCGACGCCGTCCACGGCCACAACAACGTCGTCGGCGCCACCGTCTTCCCGCACAACACCGGCCTCGGCGCAGCCCGCGACCCGGAGCTGGTCGAGGACACCGCCCACGCCACCGCCAAGGAGGTCCGCGCCACCGGCGTCCCCTGGAACTTCAGCCCCTGCCTGTGCGTCAGCCGCGACGAGCGCTGGGGACGGGCGTACGAGGCGTTCGGCGAGGACCCGGCGCTGGTCACGCGGCTGGCCACGGCCGTCGAGGGCTACCAGGGCCGCGCCGACGGCCGGGACCTGAAGGACGCCGACCGGGTGCTGGCCACCGCCAAGCACTACGTCGGCGACGGCGGCACCGAGTTCGGCTCCTCCACCACCGGCACGTACACCATCGACCAGGGCGTCACGAGGACGACGCGCGAGGAGCTGGAGACCGTCCACATCGCACCCTTCGTGGAAGCGGTCGACGAGGGGGTCGGCACCGTCATGCCGTCCTTCTCCAGCGTGGACTTCCTCGGTGACGACCAGGGCCCGGTCAAGATGCACGCCCACGCCGACCTGATCACGGACGTCCTCAAGGGCGACCTCGGCTTCGACGGATTCGTGATCAGCGACTGGCAGGCCATCGACCAGATCCCCGGCGACTACGCCTCCGACGTGCGGACCTCCGTCAACGCCGGACTCGACATGATCATGGTCCCGTACGACTACAAGGGCTTCACCTCCACCCTGCGCGAGCAGGTCGACTCCGGCGCCGTGCCCATGGCGCGGATCGACGACGCGGTGAGCCGCATCCTCACCAAGAAGTTCCAGCTCGGCCTGTTCGAGAAGCCCTACGCCGACCGCACCCACCTGGACTCCGTCGGCTCCGGCCCCCACCGGGAACTGGCCCGCCGGGCCGCCGCCGACTCCCAGGTGCTGCTGAAGAACGACGGGAACCTGCTGCCGCTGAGTGGTGACGAGAAGCTCTACGTCGCCGGCTCCAACGCCGACGACCTCGGCAACCAGGCCGGCGGCTGGACCATCTCCTGGCAGGGCTCCTCCGGCGACATCACCGAGGGCACCACCATCCTGGAAGGAATCCGCCAGGTCGCCCCGGACGCCTCCGTCACCTTCAGCGAGGACGCCTCCGAACCCACCGGCGGGCACCGGGCGGGCATCGTGGTGGTCGGCGAGACCCCGTACGCAGAGGGTGTCGGCGACGTCGGCAACGGACACGACCTCCAGCTGTCCGAGGCGGACAGGAAGGCGATCGACACCGTCTGCGGGGCCATGGACTGCGCGGTGCTGGTCGTCTCCGGCCGTCCGCAGATCATCACCGACCAGCTCGGCGACATCGACGCCCTGGTCGCCTCCTGGCTGCCGGGCACCGAGGGCACCGGAGTGGCCGACACCCTCTTCGGCGAGCGGCCCTTCACCGGCCGCCTGCCGGTGAGCTGGCCGCGCTCGGCCGCTCAGGTCCCGGTCAACGTCGGCGACGCCTCCTACGACCCGCTCTACCCGTACGGCTGGGGTCTGCGCACCGACAGCGCCCACGACCGGCTGGAGGCCGTCCGCGACGAGCTGCGGGAGCGCCGCGACATCGCCTCCCGCGTCGCGGCCGTCCACGTCCGCCTCGCACTCAAGAACCGGCACTGGAAGTCCGACGGTACGGTCCGCGGCGCGGACGCGGTCCTGAAGCACCTTTCCAAGGCCGCCGCCCTGCTGGAGAAGTCGAAGGCCGACTCCTACCTCCAGGCGGACGAACTGGCCTCGGTCGCCCGGGACATGGCCCAGGCCGCTCTGCTGAAGGCCGGTGACGGCGCTCCGGAGCGCGCGGTGTCCCGCACCGCGGACGCCGACCACGCCCTGGCCTCCGGCGACTACGCCAAGGCGATCCGCCACCTGGCCGAGGCCCACCGCCTGGCCCGCTGACGGTCCGCCCCATCCACCCGAACCGGTCCGCCGGACGCCCCGTTCCCGACGGGACGCCCGGCGGACCGTCGCTTTCCCCGGGATCCCGGTCACCGGTGGGTCCGGGAACCCCGGTGGGCTCCGGCCGCCCCTCACCGCGCCGACAGGCCGGGCCCGCTCCCCACGGCGAAGGACTATCGTGCTGCCGTGACCGGACCGGCGCAGCGCCCCATCCTCTTCCTCGACGTCGACGGACCGCTCATACCGTTCGGTGCGCCCTCCCACCGGCCCCGGCGAACGCCCGCGCCCGGCCCCGCGGCGTCCAGTGGGCAGGGGAACCCGCTGCTGGAGCGGCTGGACCCCGCCGTCGGGCCGCGCCTGGCGGCGCTGGGCTGCGATCCGGTGTGGGCTACGACCTGGATGGACGACGCCAACGAGGCCGTCGCCCCGCGCATCGGGCTGCCGAGACTGCCCGTGGTGAGGTGGCCGGACACATCCGCCGACCAGGGGCCGCGCGGCCTGCACTGGAAGACCCGCCACCTCGTCGAGTGGGCCGGCCACCGCCCGTTCGTCTGGATCGACGACGAGATCGGAGCCATGGACCGCCTCTGGGTCGACGCACAGCACCGGGCGCCCGCGCTGCTCCACCGTGTCGACCCGGCCAGGGGGCTCACCGACGAGGACTTCACCGCACTCGCCGCCTGGCTCGGCGCCGGCGCGGTCTGACGCGCGGCGGTCACCGCGCCGCGCCGGAGCGACCTGACCGGCCCGTGCACCCGCCAAGGGACGACGTCCCGTTCACCGTTCGAGGTGGCCGGTGCCGCCGAGGCTGACGACCTGGCGGTTGTGGAAGAAGTCGTCCTCGCGGAGGACGGTGATGCTGCCGGACGGAGCCCGGAAGCTGACGGAGCCCAGAGCCTCGAACGGCATCCCGATCCAGAACGCCACGACGAAGGTCAGGGCGAAACCGTGCGTCACGACGACCTGGTGCCCGCACGGGCGCCGCAGGATCTCGTCCATGGCCGCGTAGACGCGCCGTGCGCACTGCGCCCTGGTCTCGGCTCCCCGTACGCCCTCGTGGTGGCCCATCCGGTCCCCGGCGGCCGGTGGCGGGACGAACCGCCGGTCCAGCCACTCCTGCGGCCTTCCCTCGGCCTCCCCGTAGGACTTCTCCCGCAGCCTGCGGTCCAGCAGCGCTTCCACGCCCAGCAGTCCGGCCACGCGGTCGGCTGTCTGCCGGGCGCGCAGCAGGTCCGAGGAGACCACCTCCACCTCGGCTCCGTCGGGGATCCGAGACCGCAACGCCTGTGCGATGGAGGCCGCCGCGCGCCTGCCCGAGGGCGTGAGAGAAGAGTCGTGCCATCCGCCGACGACTCTCTCCACATGGTGGGTCGCCTCCGGGTGGACGACGACGTGGACGCTGCGCATCGAGTGGGCTCCTGCCGGGAGTGGCCGCTGGGGGAGGTGGTGCCGTCAGCGACCGCAGCCCACGCGCTCGGTGGACAGGGCCAGGTCGTCCAGGAGCAGGTCGTAGGAGCCGGGGGTGGGGTCGTCCTGGTAGAGCTGCCAGCCGATGCGGACGGTGTCGACGTCGGGGAGGACGAAGTCGACCGGGTTGCCGCCGTGTCGGGTGGTGGTGACGGTCAGGTCCGGCTTGGGTTCGCCGTCGATCCAGACCGAGACGCGGTTGTCGTCCGCGTCCGTCTCCCACTCCAGGCACGTCCACTTCCCGGCCTCGGCCGGGGCGGACTCGCGCCAGTCGGTCCAGTCGCCCGTCGGCCCGCCGTCGGAGCCCACCCCCCACAGTTGCGTCCCGCCGCCGACGGTCGGCACGTACTGGCCGCCGATGGGCCGCACCACGCTGCCGTCGCCGCGGCCGGTGGCCTCGACCAGGGTGAAGTGGGCCCAGTCCGGGGCGGTGGGGAAGGCATCCACGCGGACCCGCATCCGGCCGAAGAAGCTGTTGCCCGGGGCGTCGAAGTCGTCGACCTCCAGGAAGGCGTGGCCGTTGCCCTCGGTGCGCAGGCGCAGCACCTGCCCCGGCCGGTGCTTCCCGGGGTGGCGGCGGTCGCGTCCGGTGGAGCGCTCCACGGTCAGGGTGCCGTGCCGGGTGTCCACGCCCCAGTCCATGCTGGTGCCCGCGCCGCGCGGCAGGTCCTCGAAGTCCTCGCAGAACAGCAGGGCGGGGGAGGGGGCGCAGCCGCGGTGCGGCGGACGGTCGCCGGACCGGTCG
>NZ_JAKMAY010000550.1:0-1594 GCF_022015835.1 Streptomyces sp. ICN903
CCCCGGGCGCGGGTGGGGGGCCGCGGAGGCGTCCCCCGCCCGGCGGGGCCTACGCGGCGGGCGTGTCGGGCGTGTCGGGCGTGTCGGTGAAGGTCTCGCCCTTCTCCGCCTTCTCCACCAGCAGCGCGGGCGGCGCGAACCGGTCGCCGTAGAGCGCCTGGAGCTCGCGGGCGCGCGCCGTGAAGCCGGGCAGGCCGCCCTCGTAGCCGTTGATGTACTGGAGGACGCCGCCGGTCCAGCCGGGGAAGCCGATGCCCAGGATGGAGCCGATGTTGGCGTCGGCGACCGAGGTCAGCACGCCCTCCTGAAGGCAGCGCACACTGTCGAGCGCCTCGGAGAAGAGCATCCGCTCCTTCATGTCCTCAAAGGGCACGGCCGCGTCGGAGCGGGTGAAGTGCTCGCGCAGCCCCGGCCACAGGCCCGCGCGGCGGCCGTCGGCGTCGTACTCGTAGAAACCGGCGCCGCCGCTGCGGCCGGTGCGGCCGAACTCGTCGACCATCCGGTCGATGACCGCGTCGGCCGGGTGCGGCTCCCAGGTGCCGCCCGCGGCCTCCACCGCGCGCCGCGCCTCGTCGCGGATCTTCCGCGGCAGGGTCAGGGTCAGCTCGTCCATCAGCGAGAGCACCTTGGCGGGGTAGCCGGCCTGGGCGGCGGCCTGCTCCACGGAGGCCGGGTCCACGCCCTCGGCGACGAGCGCCACGCCCTCGTTGATGAACCGGCCGATCACGCGGGAGGTGAAGAAGCCGCGCGAGTCGCCCACCACGATCGGGGTCTTGTTGATCTGCCGCACCAGGTCGAAGGCGCGGGCGGTGGCCTCGTCGCCGGTGCGCCCACCGCGGATGATCTCCACCAGCGGCATCTTGTCGACGGGCGAGAAGAAGTGCAGTCCGATGAAGTCCCGCTGCCGCTTCACGCCCTCGGCCAGCGAGGTGATCGGGATGGTGGAGGTGTTGGAGCACAGCAGCGCGTCGGGGGCGACGACGTCCTCGATCTCGGCGAACACCTTGTGCTTGAGGGCGGTGTCCTCGAAGACCGCCTCGATCACCGCGTCGCATCCGGCGAGGTCGGCGGCCTCGGCGGTGGGGGTGATGCGGGCCAGCAGCGCGTCGCGCTTCTCGGGCGTGGTGCGGCCCTTGGCCAGCGCTTTGTCCAGCAGGCCGGCGGAGTACGCCTTGCCCTTCTCGGCGGCCTCGGCGCTCACGTCCTTGAGAACGACCTCGATGCCGGCCTTCGCGCAGGCGTAGGCGATGCCCGCGCCCATCATGCCGGCGCCGAGCACGGCGACCTTGCGCACCTTGCGGGGCTCGACGCCCCGGGGGCGGCTGCGGCCGGAGTTGACGGCCTGGAGGTCGAAGAAGAACGCCTGGATCATGTTCTTGGCGGTCTGCCCGGTCGCCAGCTCGGTGAAGTAGCGCGACTCGATCGCCTGGGCGGTCTCGAAGTCGACCTGGGCGCCCTCGACGGCCGCGGCCAGGATGTTGCGCTGGGCCGGGTAGGGGGCGCCGCCGAGCTGCTTGGCGAGGTTGGCGGGGAAGGCCGGGAGGTTGGCGGCGAACTTCGGGTGGGCGGGGGTGCCGCCGGGGATCCTGTACCC
>NZ_JAKMAY010000551.1:0-1589 GCF_022015835.1 Streptomyces sp. ICN903
TCCCCGAGGCGTTCTCCGGCCCGCCCGCGGGCGTCGAGTACGGCGCTCTCCACACCGTCCGGGCCGCCGACGCCCTGCGCGCCGCCCCCGGGGCCGCCCTCGTCGTGACCGCCGACCCCGCCCTGTGGGCGGAGACCGCGGGAGCCCGCGCCAAGCTCGGTCCCGTCCACGTCTACGACCCGGAGCAGCTCACCGACGCCCCCGTACGGCTGCGCTGGTCGCCCCAGCACGGCTGCGACGACCGCCGTACCGCCGCCGCGCGGGCCGCGGCCCTGCTCGCCCCCGTACGCAGTCCCGCACGGGCGGACGCTGCCGCCCACGATGCCGCCGAGACGCTCCTGGGCTGCTGGCTCCACGCCGCCGCCGTGGCCGGAGAGCCCTTCCGCCAGGTCCACCGCTGGGCCAACGCCTCGGCGGGCTCCTCCTCGGAGGCCGTCCGGATCCTGCGTACGCACCCCAAGGCGGCGTCCGGCGCGGCGGGTGAGCTGGAGGCGACCCTGATCGCCCATCCCGAACGCCGGGACGCCGCCGTCCGCACCGTCCGAAGCGCCCTGTCCTGCCTGTCCCAGCTCCACGTCCGCAACGCGTGCACGGCTCCGCGTACGGATTCGGCCGCCCTGGAATCCTTTGCGGCCGAATGGGGAACGCTCTATGTCGTGGGCGAAACCGTCGAGGACCCGCGCCGTGCCCCCGGCACGATGCCGCTCCTCACGGCTCTCACCGCAAGCGTGGTCGAGCACGGCCGCCGCATGGCCGCAGGGTCATCCGCCGGCCGGCTCGACCCACCACTCTCCTTGATCCTCCACAACGTCGCGGCGGTCGCCCCCATCCCCCAACTGCCCGATCTCCTGGTCAACGGCGAGCCGACGGGCATGCCGACCCTGGCCCTGCTGCGCTCGGAGGCCCAGGCACACGCCTGGTGGCCCCGGCTCGGCGAGGCCGGGCCGACCGCATCGAGGCCGACACCATGACCACGGCCTGGAACCCCGACGCGGCGGGCGTACTGCGGCTGCCGTCCGGTCGGCTCGTCCGCGGCCGCGGACTGCGCCGCCCGCTCCCCGCAGACCCTGTCCCCGCAGGCCCTGTCCCCGCCTTCGCGCTGTACCTCCTGGGCAAGGAGCCGCCTGCCGTCTCCTGGGACTTCCGCTGGGTCCGCTGGCCCGACTTCCGGTTGCCGTCGGACCGCGCCGCAGCGGCCGAGGCCCTGCGCGAGGCGTGGGAACGCGCGGAAAGCGAACGCGTCGAGATCGCGTGCGGTGGCGGATACGGCCGTACCGGTACGGCACTGGCCTGCCTCGCCGCGCTGGACGGCCTGCCGAGCGACGAGGCCGTCGCCCACGTCAGGGAGCACTACTCCCCGCGTGCCGTCGAAACCCCCTGGCAGCGCCGCTTCGTCCGCCGTTTCACGGCCTGACGCCGATTCCCCCACCACTCGGGAATCCCGTTCGCCTTGACGCCGACGGTCGTCAAAACAAAAAAGCCTCGGTCTCCGAGTCATAAACTCGAAGACCGAGGCTTCACATTTTGTTCGGCGGCGTCCTACTCTCCCACACGGTCCCCCATGCAGTACCATCGGCGCTGAGAGGCTT
>NZ_JAKMAY010000552.1:0-1579 GCF_022015835.1 Streptomyces sp. ICN903
CCGCACCACCCCCGCCCTGGTGATTCCGCCCACAACGGGGCACTGCGAAGGACCCACCGGCCCCCATGCGCCTTACGCTCAGGTAACCCCTCTTCCCGGGCCACGGAGGTTCCTTCCCCTATGAAGCTCACCGTCGTCGGCTGCTCGGGATCGTTCCCGTCCGCGGAATCGGCCTGCTCCAGCTACCTCGTAGAGGCCGACGGCTACCGGCTCCTGCTCGACATGGGCAACGGCGCCCTGGGCGAGCTGCAACGCCACTGCGGCCTCTACGACCTCGACGCCATCGTCCTCAGCCACCTCCACGCGGACCACTGCATCGACATGTGCGCGTACTTCGTGGCCCGGTACTACCGGCACGAGGGAGGACGCTGCGAGGCCATCCCGGTGTACGGCCCCGCGGGCACCGAGCAGCGGCTGACCACCGCCTACGCCGACACCCCGTCCGAGAAGTCGATGAGCGAGGTCTTCGACTTCCGCGACCTCGCCCCCCGCAGCACCTTCCGGCTCGGACCGCTGACCGTCACCGCCGACCGGGTGCGGCACCCGGTGGAGACCTACGGCTTCCGCGTCGAGCACGAGGGCAGGACCCTCGTCTACTCCGGCGACACCGGCCCCTGCGACGCCCTGTGCGACCTGGCCCGGGACGCCGACCTCTTCCTGTGCGAGGCCTCCTTCACCGACGGCAAGGAGGACATCCCCGAACTCCACCTCAACGGGCGGCAGGCCGGGGAGTGCGCACAGCAGGCGGACGCCCGGCGCCTGGTCCTCACCCACATCCCGCCGTGGACGGACCCCCGGCACAACCTGCGCGACGCACAGGCCGCGTTCTCCGGCCCCGTGGAGATGGCCCGCCCCGGCGCCGTCTACGAGATCTGACCGGCCGCCGGCCGGGCCCGCGGCTCACGGGCCCGGCCGGCGAGGGCCGTACCGGCCCGGAACCCGACCGCGCCCACCACTACGCCCGGTACTGCGCCTTCTCCTGCTCGGCGATCTCCTCGTCCGACTCCCGGCCCGGCGTCGGCAGATCGAACCGCGTGATCGCGAACCGGAAGACCGCGTAGTACACCACCGCGAAACACAGACCCAGCACCACCAGCAGCCACGGCTTGGACGCGATCCCCAGATTCAGCAGGAAGTCGATCGCCCCGGCGGAGAAACCGAAACCGTCCCGCGCCCCCAGCGCCCAGCTCAGCGCCATCGACACCCCCGTCAGCACCGCGTGGACCGCGTACAGCACCGGCGCCACGAAGATGAACGTGAACTCGATCGGCTCGGTCACCCCGGTGACGAAGGCGGTCAGCGCGATGGAGAACATCATCCCGCCCACCACCTTGCGGCGCTCGGGCCGCGCGCAGTGGTACATCGCCAGACAGGCCGCCGGAAGGGCGAACATCATGATGGGGAAGAACCCGGTCATGAACTGACCCGCCGTCGGATCCCCGTGCAGGAAGCGCGCGATGTCCCCCTCGTACCGCACCCCGCCGTCCTCGTAGGAACCCGCCTGGAACCACGGGAACGAGTTCAGCAGATGGTGCATGCCCACCGGGATCAGCGCCCGGTTGGCCACCCCGAACACCCC
>NZ_JAKMAY010000553.1:0-1566 GCF_022015835.1 Streptomyces sp. ICN903
GCCCGACCCCGCCAAGCCCCCCACCGGCCTGTCCGGCCAGCGCGGCTACATCGTCGAAGCCGTCAAGCAGCACCTCGCCGCCCGCGACATCCTCGGCGAGGAACGCCTGGCCCAGGGCGGCTTCCGCATCACCACCACCATCGACCGCCGCAAACAGGAGGCCTTCGTCAAGGCCGTCGAACGCGAACTGCTCTCCCAGCTCAGCGAGGAACGCGAGATCGACCGCCACGTCCGCGCCGGCGGCACCTCCATCGACCCCGAAACCGGCGAGGTCGTCGCCATGTACGGCGGCGTCGACTACACCCGGCAGTTCGTCAACAACGCCACCCGCCGCGACTACCAGCCCGGCTCCACCTTCAAGCCCTTCGTCTACGCCGCCGCCCTCGAACACCGCGCGAAGACCCGCGACGGCGACCTCATCGGCCCCGGCACCACCTACAACGGCGACAGCGGGCGCACCGTCGTCGGCCCCGACGGACCCACCACCTGGAAACCCGAGAACGAGGACCAGGTCGACTACGGCGACATCCCCGTCACCACAGCCATGAACAAGTCCGTCAACGCCGTCTTCGCCCAGATGGGCGTGGACGTCGGCCCCGCCAGGGTCAAGGAGACCGCCGCCCGCCTCGGCCTCCCCGACACCACCCCCGGCATGGCCGAGGCCCAGGGCTCCATCTCCCTCGGCACCACCACCCCCAGCACCCTCGACATGGCCCAGGCCTACGCCACCCTCGCCAACCACGGCGAACGCGTCGAGCACACCCTCGTCAAGGAGATCCGGCACGGCGGCGAGCGGATCCGCGTCCCCGAACCGGCCACCCTCCGGGCCGTCTCCCGCTCCACCGCCGACGCCACCACCGCCGTCCTGCGCGGCGTCGTCAGGAGCGGCACCGCGACCGCCGCCAAGGCCGCCGGACGCCCCGCCGCCGGCAAGACCGGCACCGCCGAGGAGGACCGGGCCGCCTGGTTCGCCGGCTACACCCCCGACCTCGTCACCATCGTCGCCGTCATGGGCCAGGACCCCGAGACCGGCGCCCACAAATCCCTCTACGGCGCCGCCGGACTCGCCCGCGTCAACGGCGGCGGCATCCCCGCGCGGATCTGGGCCTCCTACACCTCCGAGGCGCTGCGCGGTACCCCGATCAGGGACTTCGAGCTCAAGCCCGGCAAGAACCGCGTACCCAAGGCGTCCCCCAGCCCCTCCGGCAGCACCGACCCGTCCGGCGGTCCCGACGCCCCCGAGGAGGAACCCACCCAGGTGGACGGCACCGAGGAGACCCCGGACAACTCCGCCTCAGGCCGGGAGGACGCCGAGAACACCGGAGGCGGAGGGGACGACGGGGACGACGGCGCCAACGGCGAACGCGCCCCGGAGAAGACCGGAAAGACCGGGAAGGACCGCGAGCAGGACCGCGGGAAGAAGGCCGGGGACGCCCAGGAGCGCGACCGCGGGAAGAAGGCCCGGGACGACGAGAAGCAGCCGGGTAAACCCGCCGAGCCCTCCGGCGAAGCGGCGGACGGCAAGAACCCCGGCGAAGCCGCCTCCCCGGCCCCCGGGGCCAAGGC
>NZ_JAKMAY010000554.1:0-1557 GCF_022015835.1 Streptomyces sp. ICN903
CGTCACCTCCCTGCCCACCGCCCACGGCGAATTCCGCGCCCACGGCTACCGCTCCACCGCCGACGGAGTGGAGCACATCGCCCTGGTCGCCGGGGACGTCGAGGGCGCCGAGAACGTACTGGTGCGGGTGCACTCCGAGTGCCTGACCGGCGACGTGTTCGGCTCGCTGCGCTGCGACTGCGGCCCCCAACTGGAGGACTCCCTGCGCCGCGTGGCCGCCGAGGGCCGCGGCGTGGTGGTCTACCTGCGCGGACACGAGGGCCGGGGCATCGGCCTGCTGTCCAAGCTGCGCGCCTACCAGCTCCAGGAGGCGGGCCGCGACACCCTCGACGCCAACCTGGAGCTCGGCCTGCCCGCCGACGCCCGCGACTACGCCGCCGCCGCGCGGATGCTCACCGACCTCGGCGTGCGCTCCCTGCGTCTGATGACCAACAACCCCGACAAGACCGGCGCCCTCGCCCGGTACGGTCTGCGCGTCACCGGCCGCGAGCCGATGCCCGTCCAGGCGGGCGAGCACAACCTGCGCTACCTGCGCACCAAGCGGGACCGCATGGGCCACGACCTGCCCTGGCTGGACGGCGAACCGGTGCCCGTCTGCGGCGGCCAGTGACACCGGCCCCGCCGTAGCACCCACCCGCACATCCCCGCCCGTAACACCCACCTTCACACCCACCCACCGAACGACCCGTCGACGAGGAGCAACGTGAGCGGCAAGGGCGCCCCCGAACTGACCGTCAAGAACTGCGGCGACCTGCGCGTGGCCGTGATCGCCGCGCAGTGGCACGAGAAGGTGATGGGCGGCCTGCTCGACGGCGCGCTGCGCGCCCTGGGCGAGCTGGGCATCCACGAGCCCACCGTGCTGCGCGTCCCCGGCAGCTTCGAGCTGCCCGTCGCCGCCAAGGTGCTGGCCGCCCGCGGCTACGACGCGGTCGTCGCCCTCGGCGTCGTCATCCGCGGCGGCACCCCGCACTTCGACTACGTCTGCCAGGGCGTCACCGCCGGCCTCACCCAGGTCTCCGTGGAGACCGGCGTGCCCGTCGGCTTCGGCGTGCTGACCTGCGACACCGAGGAGCAGGCCCTGGACCGCGCCGGGCTGGAGGGCTCCAGCGAGGACAAGGGCCACGAGGCGGTCACCGCCGCCGTCGCCACGGCCGCCGTCCTGCGCACCGTCGCCGAACCCTGGCGGTGAGCGGGCCCGCGACCGGCGTAGGGTAGGGGGCACCATGGCGAACAAGACATTCGAGGAGCTCTTCGGCGAGCTCCAGCAGAAGGCCGCCACCGGCGACCCCGCCACCTCCCGCACCGCCGAACTGGTGGCCGCGGGCGTCCACACCATCGGCAAGAAGGTCGTCGAGGAGGCCGCCGAGGTGTGGATGGCCGCGGAGCACGAGGGAGCCGAGCGCACCGCCGAGGAGATCTCCCAACTGCTGTACCACCTTCAGGTGATGATGGTCGCCCGGGGCATCGGCCTCGACGACGTATACGCTCACCTGTAGGAAGCGCCACCGGATCCTCCCCGGATCCGTCACCGCCGACCGCGCCCCGCCCGTACCCCCG
>NZ_JAKMAY010000555.1:0-1544 GCF_022015835.1 Streptomyces sp. ICN903
GGGGAGCCCACGAGGCCGGGCCGGGCGTCCTCGACGCCTCGCTGTCCGCCCTCGCCTGGTGCCGCCCGGGGCCGGCCGCGCGCTGGCTGACGGGGGAGGTGCTGGCCGAAGTATCGATTCGGCTGGAGCAGGCCGCCCTCCGCCCGGTGCCCGGGGAGACCGGCACGCGCCCGGGGGAGCGGCGGGCGCGGGCGGCGCTCGCCCGGCTGGCGGCCGACCACCGGATACTCGAACAGGCCGCGGAGGTACGCAGCCAGCGACTGCACGCGCCCTTCCTGGACAACCAGGTCGTCCGCGCCTGCCGGGCCCTGCCCGAGGCGCTGCGCGTACAGCCGGGGGCGCGGGCGGCGGTGCTGCGCGCCGTCCTGGCGGGGGCGGGTGTCCACGAACTGCCGCCCGGCTGGGGCACCCCCTCCCGCGCCACCCACACGGCGGCGGCACGGACCGGGCTGCGGTCCCGCGTCGGCGACCTCATCGACCTCTTCGACGCGCCCCTGCTGGCCGACGCGGGGCTGGTGGAGGCCCGCGTCGTACGCAGGGCGCTGCGGGCCGCGGCCGAGGGCGAGGCGCTGCCGCTGGACGGGCTGGCGGAACTGGTCTCCACCGAGGTCTGGTTGCGCCGGCTGCTGGCCCGCCGGGGCAGCTGCTGGACGGGCACGGGCGCGGCGACGGCGGGCCGGCGCGCGGTCGCCGGAGGGGTGCCGCAGCGTCCCAGCCTGTGAAACCGGCTTGTGAAACCGGTCTGCGAGACCAGCCGGTGAAACCGGTCTGTGAATCGGGCTCGGAACCGGGCCGGAATCAGACCCGGACCATACCCGGACCGGGACTCGTCCCCTGCCACGCCGCGGGTCACCTCGCGAGCGCCGCCGCGGGGCGGGTCAGCGGCAGCCGATCCTCGCCCGGGCCCAGCCCGCCATGACCACCGAGTCCAGCAGGCCGTTCGGCTCGACCACCAGCCGGAGCGTTCGCACACCGGTCAGGGGGACGTGTACCGGCACCGGTTCCTCGCCCCGCCGGACGACACCCGACTCCCACAGCCGGACCCCGTCGCCGTACACGGAGAACCGGACCGCACCCCGCAGCGCCGTCAGATCGTCCACCCCGGCGAGCGCCTCGAACGAGGTGCAGTCGCCGCCCAGATCGACCGTCACGGAGGAGCGGGCGGGCACCGTCACCCCGTAACCCCGGTCCCGGCCGCCGATGCGCAGCTCCGAGCGCTGCCACAGCCGGCTGCTCCCCTCCCGTACGGAAGGACCCTCCGAACCGCCTCCACGGGGCAGCCGGTCGAGCCGGTGGACGATGGTCGCGGCCTGCCGGGGCGCCGACGGGGAGGCCGGTGGAGAGGCCGGTGGAGAGGCCGGTTCGGACGCAGGACCGGCAGTCCCGCCGCTCCCCGGCCCGGAACCGGGCGCGGGCGTCCCGGAACCCGGCCCTGCCCCGGACTCGGACCCCGGCCCGGCTCCGGGCAACGGTGCGGACGGGGAACCGGACCCCGACCCCGGCTCCGGGCCGGTGCCCGACGGGGCCGCTCCCCGGCCCGGGAC
>NZ_JAKMAY010000556.1:0-1510 GCF_022015835.1 Streptomyces sp. ICN903
AGGGGGCGGTCGCCGGGCCGGGGGCCGAAGCGCGGTCCACCAGTTCGGTGGGCAGGACGACCCGGCCGTCGTCCGGCAGGTCGTCCGGGGGGCCGCCGCCGGTCCGGGCCAGCAGCAGGGCGGCGGCCGCCCCACCCATGGCCCGCAGCGGCTGGCGGACGGTGGTCAGGGGCGGATCGGTGTAGGCGGCCAGCGGGATGTCGTCGAAGCCGATCACCGCGACGTCGTCGGGCACCCGCCGTCCGGCGGCGCGCAGGGCGCGCAGCGCGCCCATCGCGCTCAGGTCGTTGTGGGCGAAGACGGCGTCGAAGTCCGCGCCCTCGGCCAGGAGCCGCGTCACGGCCTCCTCGCCCGAGCGCTCGCCGAAGCCGCCCTCCACCGTGCGGCGCGGATCGTGCCCGACGCCGTGGCCCTCCAGGGCGCCGACGAACCCCTCCAGCCGCTCGCGCACGCAGTCGAACCGCCGGGGACCGGTCACCACCAGCGGTCTGCGGCGACCGAGGCCCAGCAGCCGGTGTGCCGCCTGCTCGCCTCCGAGGGTGTTGGTGGTGGCGACGGAGGGGAAGCCCGGATGGCGGGCGCGGTCGTCGATCAGCACGACCGGCAGGCCCGAGCGGTGCATCGCGGCGACGGCGCCGGTCTCGCTCTCCGGCTCCACCACCAGCAGACCGTCGAACGCGTTCGCCGACACCTGTGCGGTGAGCCGCGTCATCGACTCCCGGCCCCGGCTGCAGGTGAACAGCAGCAGCCCGTATCCGGCCGCCTCGACGGCGTCCACCGCTCCCTGGACGAGTTCGGCCACCCAGGGCCAGGCCAGGGAGGGCGCGAGCATCCCGACGGTGCGGCTGCGGCCGCGGGCCAGCCCGACGGCGCGCGAACTGGGCACATAGCCCAGCCTGCCGATGACGTCGCGCACCCGCGCGGCGGTCCGGCCGTCCACCTCGCCCTTGGCGTTGAGCACCCGGGAGACGGTCGACTTGCTGACGCCGGCCGTACGGGCGACATCGGCGATGGTGACGCGCACGGGCACTCCTCCTCCGGCGGATCGGTACGGCTCGGCTTGGCGGGGATCGGTTCGGCGGCACCGGTTCCGGGACCGGTACCGGGCATGGGCACGGAGTCAAACGGCAGCGAGCAAGGGCGTCAAGACTTCACGTCAAAATTGGATGTCACTCTTTGAGAACGCTCTCAAGAGCGCTCTCTCGTTCACTTCTTGAAGTCGATTGGTCTCGTCCAAGCCCTTGACGGCCGGGTTTCCCCAGGAGTTGACTCACTGCCCGAACCAAGCCCGGAACGCGGGCGGTCGGCGCGCCGAGCGCTGCCCGCCCCTTCCCGTCCGCACCGCGATCCCGCCGTGTGCGAGGCGACGCCGTGCCCCGCGGCCGCCGTGCGGCCGTACGCCCGTCGCCCGTGCGCGGAGAGAGAGCCCCCCACCGCCGGAACCTCCGGACGACAGACGGATGTGATGGTCATGCACCTGACAACCCCTCATGCCCCCCACGACCCTCCC
>NZ_JAKMAY010000557.1:0-1505 GCF_022015835.1 Streptomyces sp. ICN903
GCGGCCCCCCGCCCCGGCGCCCGCCGCCCGGACAGGCGTGACGGGCCGCCCGCGCGGGCACCCTTGCCCGGGCACCGGTCCGCTCCCGTTCGGGGGCACCGGCACGTACGGTGAAGTCATGACGAGCCTCGGTGGTGTGGAGATGGTCGACTGGAATCTCGCGGTGGCGACCGCGACCCGGCTCGTGAAGCCCGGGCCCGAAGTGAGCCGCGAGGAGGCGCGGGAGGCCGTCGCCGAGCTGCGGCGGCACGCCGCGGCGGCGGAGGAGCACGTGCGCGGCTTCACGCGGATGACGCCCGACGGCGCGGCTGACACCCCCGTTCTCGTCGTGGACCGGCCCGGCTGGATCCGGGCGAACGCGGCGGGCTTCCGCGAGCTGCTGTCGCCGCTGCTGGACAAGGTGCGGGCGCGGCGCGGCGCCGGCCCCGGCAACGCGGTGCTCGGCGCGGTCGGCGGCAAGGTGACCGGCGTCGAGGTCGGGATGCTGCTGTCGTTCATGGCCTCGCGCGTCCTGGGCCAGTACGAGACCTTCGCCCCGCCCACCCGCGACCTGCCGGGGGCCCCGGGGGAGGGCGGCGGGCGGCTGCTGCTGGTCGCGCCGAACATCGTGCACATCGAGCGGGAGCTGGACGTCGCCCCGCACGACTTCCGGCTGTGGGTGTGCCTGCACGAGGAGACGCACCGCACCCAGTTCTCCGCCGTGCCGTGGCTGCGCGACCACATCGAGGGGGAGATCCACGCCTTCCTGGGGGAGACCGACATGGAGCCCTCCGCGCTCCTGGAGCGGCTGCGCGAGGCCTTCCAGTCGCTGGCCGGGAGCGGCCGTCCGGAGCCCGGCGAGGACGGGGAGCCGGACGGGGGGAACAGCCTCGTCGAGCTGGTGCAGACCCCCGCGCAGCGCGAGGTCCTGGGCCGCATCACCGCGGTGATGTCGCTGCTGGAGGGACACGCGGACTACGTGATGGACGGCGTCGGCCCCCAGGTGGTGCCGACGGTCGCCGAGATCCGGGAGAAGTTCCAGAAGCGCCGCGCGGCCGGAGCGGGCCGTCTCGACCAGGCGCTGCGCAGGCTGCTGGGGCTCGACGCCAAGCTGCGCCAGTACCGCGACGGCGAGCGGTTCGTGCGGGCGGTGGTCGAGGAGGTCGGGATGGACGGCTTCAACCGTGTGTGGACCTCCCCCAACACGCTGCCCACCAGGGCGGAGATCGCCGATCCGGCGGAGTGGATCGCGAGGGTGCACCGGAAAGCGGACTGATGACCGCCGAACGCCGGGACAATCACTCTTACGAGGGACCGTGGGCGGCGGGTGCGCGTGCGATGCTCAGGGATACGGCACTTCTCTGTCACCATCGACGCACTCAGCGTAGTCATCGACTGCGCGGCCACGACTCCCCGAGGAAGTGAACGGACATGGGTCCCCACCCCGCGGTCGCCGCGATACGCCTGGCGGTTCGCCGCACACTCCGTGACGTACTCCAGGACGCCCCCGGCGCCCCTGACGGTTC
>NZ_JAKMAY010000558.1:0-1495 GCF_022015835.1 Streptomyces sp. ICN903
GGGTGGGCAGCTTGGTGCCCGGCCCCATCGCCCCCAGCACCCACCGCTGGCGCCCCGTGTCCCGTGTGAAGGCGTCGGCCACCTCGCGCGCCACCCGGGCCCCGGCCTCGGACAGCTCGTACACCCGGTCGGCGATGTCGTACTCCGCCAGCGCCGCGTGGTTGGCGCCGAAGGTGTTGGTCTCCACACAGTCCACACCCACCGCGAGGTACGCCTCGTGCACCGAGGCCACGATGTCGGGGCGGGTGACGTTGAGGACCTCGTTGCAGCCCTCCAGCTGCTGGAAGTCCTCCAGCGACGGATCGGCCGCCTGCAGCATCGTGCCCATCGCCCCGTCGGCCACCACCACCCGCGAGGACAGCGCCTCGCGCAGGGCATCGGCGCGGGGGGTCTTCGACGTGCCGGCGGAGGCGGGTCCGGCGGTCGGCGTCGGGTCGAGGTCGTGCGGGGTCGGCGAAGCTGCCATGGAAGGGCTCCCAGAGATGCGACGGCTGTCGGCTTTGCGTCTTCCATCGGGAAGCGCACCCGGCCAGGGTATCTGTCGGCACCGTGAGAGCCGCAGGTGTTCCGAGGCGTGGACGCCGGACATCGGACGGCTACCGCGGCATCGGCATGATCCGATAGCGTTCGGCATTGTCGAATGCCGTCTTCCGGCCCACCGAGAGAAGCGAACAGAGGAGAGGTGCGCGATGGCCCGGACCATCCAGTCGCTGGAGCGGGCGGCGGCAGTGCTGCGGCTGCTCGCCGGGGGTGAGCGGCGCCTCGGGCTGTCCGACATCGCCTCCACCCTGGGCCTGGCCAAGGGCACCGCCCACGGCCTGCTGCGCACCCTCCAGCAGGAGGGCTTCGTCGAACAGGACCCCGCCTCGGGCAGGTACCAGCTGGGCGCGGAGCTGCTGCGGCTGGGCAACAGCTACCTGGACGTCCACGAGCTGCGGGCCCGCGCCCTGGTGTGGACCGACGACCTGGCCCGTTCCAGCGGGGAGAGCGTCTACCTGGGCGTGCTCCACCAGCAGGGCGTGCTGATCGTGCACCACGTCTTCCGCCCCGACGACAGCCGGCAGGTACTGGAGGTGGGTGCGATGCAGCCACTGCACAGCACCGCGCTGGGCAAGGTCCTGGCGGCGTACGACCCGGTGGCCCACAGCGAGGTGATGGACTCCGGGCGCGAGGCGCTGACCGCGCACACGATCACCGATACGGAGTCGTTCGAGGAGGTCCTGGAGCTGACCCGGTCCCGCGGCTGGGCCGCCGATGTCGAGGAGACCTGGGAGGGGGTCGCCTCCATCGCCGCACCCGTGCACGACCGGCGCCGGATGCCGGTGGGCGCCGTGGCCGTCACCGGCGCGGTGGAGCGGGTGTGCGCGGGCGGGGAGATACAGCCGCGGCTGGTTGCGGCCGTGCGGGACTGCGCGCGGGCGGTGTCGCGCGACCTGGGCGCGGGTCGTTTCTGACCCGTCGCGTTCCACGTCGTTCCGCCCCCACCGGTCCGTCC
>NZ_JAKMAY010000559.1:0-1493 GCF_022015835.1 Streptomyces sp. ICN903
GGCCAGGGCGGCCAGGGTGGCGTCCAGCGCGGCGGGCCGGGGGCGGTTGTGGGGCAGTTTGGCCAGCACTCGGGCCATGCCGCAGGTGTCGGTGAGGGCGGAGAGGACCAGGCCGCCGGCGATGCCCGCGGAGATCAGGCGCGCGGCCGGCCTGCGGCGGCCGGCGATCAGTCCCAGCAGGACCAGGGAACCGGCGGTGAGCCGGACCTGTCGCTCCATGGCCCAGGCGGTACGGGCGCCGGCGGGCCGGTGCAGTTCGTGGCCGCGCTCGGTCCAGGCGGCGGTGCCGCCCTCGAGGGTGGCGGCGGTGATGCCGTGCTCGGCCAGGACGGCGCAGGCGGTGGCCGAGCGGGCTCCGGAGGCGCACACCACCAGCAGGTCCCCGCGGGCGGAGGCGGTCCGCAGGGCGGGCAGTGCCTGCTGGAGGCGGTCCAGGGGGATGTTGTGGGCGCCGGGCAGGTGGCCGGAGGCGTACTCGCCGGGGGTGCGCACGTCGACCACGGTCAGCTCGTGTATGCGGGAGCTGCTCTGTTCGGCGGTGAGTGCGGGGGCGGTGGACATGTGTGAGATGTTTCCTTCCGAACGCGGGGGAGGACGATCCGGCAGGTAGGGTACCCGGTGGGGTATGAAAGGGGAGGTTCCGTGGAACTGGCGATGGCGGCCGAGGAACTGAAGACGGTGGTCAACCGGCTGCGCCGGGCGCAGGGCCAGATCGCCGGAGTGATCAAGATGATCGAGGAGGGGCGGGACTGCGAGGAGGTCGTCACACAGCTCGCGGCGGCCTCCCGGGCACTGGACAAGGCCGGTTTCGCGGTCATCGCCACCGGTCTGCAGCGCTGCCTGACCGACAGCCCCGACGGCGATCCGGCGGCCGCCCTGGACCGCGAGCAGATGCGGGCCAGGCTGGAGAAGCTCTTCCTCTCCCTGGCCTGATACCCGGCCTCGCGGGTCCCGGCCGCGGGACCCGCGAGGGGTCGCGGCAGGGCGCCGGCGAGCATCACGGCGGCCACCGCCGGCGGTACGGCCGCGACGATCCGATGCAGGGCGCCGGCGAAAACCCTGACCGCCAGGGCCGCCAGGACCAGGACCGGGACGGTCACGCGACGGTGCCGGGGCGCCCGCGCCCGTCGCGCACGGGCAGGCCCTGCCTCTCCCACGCGGCCATGCCCCCGGTGACGTCCACCGCCTCCACACCGCGCTCGGCCAGCAGCCTGGCGGCCTTCCGCGAGCGGTTGCCGGAACGGCAGACGGCCACCACGGGCCTGCCCTCCAGACGGCCGGGCAGCTGGGCGCCCTCGACCAGGCGGGACAGCGGCAGGTGGACGGCGTGCGGGGCGTGGCCGGCCTTCCACTCGGCGTCCTCGCGCACGTCCAGCAGGACGGCGTCGCCCTCTGTGGTGCGCCGGTCGGCCTCGGCCGGGTCGACGCGGCCGGGGCCGCGGCGGAACACGGACATGGTGCTCTCCTCCGGTGGATGGCACAGGTGGTGCGGG
>NZ_JAKMAY010000056.1:0-24369 GCF_022015835.1 Streptomyces sp. ICN903
CCCGCGGCCCCCGCCCACACCCGGACCCGTGCGCCGCACTGGTTCGCCACCGCCGCGGCGCTGGGCGCACTGCTGGGCGCGGTCGCGCTGCTGGAGCCCGCCGGCGCCGACGCCACCCAGCCGCGGGAGACCGCCGCAGTGGCTCCCGGGCCGGACGCGGACACGGCCCGCTACCCGCTGGAATGCGGCCCCGTGGAGGCCGAGGTGATCGACAGGGCGGCCGTGGACTTCGACGGCGACGGCCGCGCCGAGACCGTCGCGGTGGTCCGCTGCGCCGCGGGGATCGGCACCCCGCCCAGCGGGGTGTACGTCCTGGCACACCCCGTGAGCGAGGGAGGCGAACCCCGGATCGCCGAGACCCTGGTGGACCCGGAGGAAGGGATGACGGTGCAGGACCTGGCCGTCCGCGACCGCACGGTGTCCGCCAGACTGCTGGGCTACTCGTCGCCGGAGGTGCCCCGATGCTGTCCCGACCAGGCGCGGGACATCGAATGGGAGTGGCGGGGCGGGAAGTTCGTGCTGGAGGCGGCGCCGACCGCACGGAGTGTCTGAGCGGTCACACGACACCCGGCTCGGCCGGGAGGCCGGAGCGCCGCCGTACTACCCGGCGTCGGGGCCGTACACCTCGACGCCGTCGGCCGCCCGGCGCACGTGGATGCACTCGCCCGGGCACTCCTTGGCCGAATCCACCACGTCGCCGAGCAGCGGGAGGGGGACGGGGGCGGTGGCGCCCGGTTCGGTGCGCAGCTCCGCCTCCTCGCCCGCGGGGGCGGGGCCCTTCACGTAGGCGAGTCCGTCGATGTCCAGCTCGAAGACCTCGGGCGCGTACTGCGCGCAGATCCCGTCGCCGGTGCAGAGTTCCTGGTCGATCCAGACTTCCAGTTCTGCGGTCTGCTCGTTGTGCGAGCCCATGTTGCTGCCTGCCGTTTCTGCGCTCGTGACCGGACCGTGTGACGGATTGTCGGTGTGATCTTGGCGGAATAGAGCCACCCGTGACGGGGGTTGACGCTTCAGACGATACAACCGGCCGCTTTCCGGAGAGGTTGGGTGGGTATTCACCCGGGGTAAGGGAGTGCGCAAGGGTGAAGATCAGACACACCCCGACCGTGTTTGTGATCTAGGGGTTTCAACCCCCACGGGTCCAGGTAGGGTCAGGAAGCGTCCAGCTCCCCTTGGAGGAGGTGAGGACCGTGGCAGCCCACGACGACGACATCAACCGCGGCATCCGGCCCGAACGGGGTTCCGACGACCCGGCAGGCCAGGTTGCCCATCTCGAGCAGGAGATCGCCGTCCTGCGCCGCAAGCTCGCCGACTCTCCGCGCCACACTCGGATTCTCGAGGAGCGGATCGTCGAGCTGCAGACGAATCTGGCCGGTGTGTCCGCACAGAACGAGCGGCTCGCCAACACCCTCCGTGAGGCCCGTGACCAGATCGTGGCCCTCAAGGAGGAGGTCGACCGGCTGGCCCAGCCGCCGGCCGGCTTCGGGGTTTTTCTGCAGGCGAACGAGGACGGTACGGCCGACATCTTCACCGGCGGGCGCAAGCTCCGGGTGAACGTCAGCCCCAGTCTCGACCTCGGTGAGCTCAGGCGTGGCCAGGAGGTCATGCTGAACGAGGCGCTCAACGTGGTCGAGGCCATGGAGTTCGAACGCGCCGGGGACATCGTCACCCTCAAGGAGGTCCTGGAGGACGGCGAGCGGGCCCTGGTGATCGGGCACACCGACGAGGAGCGCGTGGTCAGGCTCGCCGAGCCCCTTATGAACGCCACGCTCCGGGCCGGTGACGCGCTGCTGCTGGAGCCGCGCTCGGGGTACGTCTACGAGGTCGTGCCCAAGAGCGAGGTGGAGGAGCTCGTCCTCGAAGAGGTCCCGGACATCGACTACAACAAGATCGGTGGCCTGGGCGGTCAGATCGAGCTGATCCGCGACGCGGTGGAGCTCCCCTACCTCTACCCGGACCTGTTCAAGGAGCACGAACTCCGCCCGCCCAAGGGCGTCCTGCTCTACGGCCCGCCCGGCTGCGGCAAGACCCTCATCGCCAAGGCCGTGGCCAACTCCCTTGCCAAGAAGGTCGCCGAGGTGACCGGGCAGCCCCAGGGGAAGAGCTACTTCCTCAACATCAAGGGCCCCGAGCTGCTGAACAAGTACGTCGGCGAGACCGAGCGGCACATCCGGCTGGTCTTCCAGCGGGCCCGGGAGAAGGCGAGCGAGGGTACGCCCGTCATCGTCTTCTTCGACGAGATGGACTCCCTGTTCCGCACCCGCGGCTCCGGAGTCAGCTCGGACGTGGAGAACACCATCGTCCCGCAGCTGCTGTCGGAGATCGACGGTGTGGAGGGGCTGGAGAACGTCATCGTCATCGGCGCCTCCAACCGCGAGGACATGATCGACCCGGCGATCCTGCGTCCCGGACGCCTCGACGTGAAGATCAAGATCGAGCGTCCGGACGCCGAGGCCGCCAAGGACATCTTCTCGAAGTACCTGACCCCGAACCTCCCGCTGCACGCGGACGACCTCGCGGAGCACAACAACGACCCCGAGGCCACCGTCGCCGGGATGATCCAGTCGGTCGTCGAGCAGATGTACGCCGAGTCCGAGGAGAACCGCTTCCTGGAGGTCACCTACGCCAACGGTGACAAGGAGGTCCTGTACTTCAAGGACTTCAACTCCGGCGCGATGATCCAGAACATCGTCGACCGGGCCAAGAAGATGGCGATCAAGGCCTTCCTCGACCACAACCAGAAGGGCCTGCGGGTCTCCCATCTGCTCGCCGCGTGCGTGGACGAGTTCAAGGAGAACGAGGACCTGCCCAACACCACCAACCCCGACGACTGGGCCCGTATCTCCGGCAAGAAGGGCGAGCGGATCGTCTTCATCCGCACCCTCGTCACCGGAAAGCAGGGCGCGGACACCGGACGCTCCATCGACACGGTGGCCAACACCGGTCAGTACCTGTAGAAGACACCGTCCGGCTGCGGATGCCCGTGTCCCCGTCGAGAGGCGGGGCGGGTGTCCGCAGCCGGATCTTTTCGGACCGATCTCCACCGAGGAAACACGGGAAGTCCGCAGTGATCTCCCAACCGGGGCCCGACCGCCCTAGGCTCGTCCGTACCGCCGCCATGCGGAGTGCGGGGCCAGGGGCCGCGAACGGGCCGGATGCGCAGCGGGACTTGAGCGGTGGCCCAAAGGCGGGCCGCCGCCGGGCAAGGAGGGCCGCATGACCGTACGGCGAGTGATGGGCATCGAGACGGAGTACGGGATCTCCGTCCCCGGTCACCCGAACGCCAATGCCATGCTCACCTCGTCCCAGGTCGTCAACGCCTACGCGGCGGCGATGCACCGGGCGCGCCGCGCCCGCTGGGACTTCGAGGAGGAGAACCCGCTGCGGGACGCCCGGGGCTTCGACCTCGCGCGCGAGGCCGCCGACTCCAGCCAGCTCACGGACGAGGACATCGGCCTGGCCAACGTGATCCTCACCAACGGCGCGCGGCTGTACGTGGACCACGCGCACCCCGAGTACAGCGCCCCGGAGGTCACCAACCCGAGGGACGCCGTGCTGTGGGACAAGGCCGGCGAGCGGATCATGGCCGAGGCCGCCCGGCGCGCCGCCGAGGTGCCCGGCGCCCAGCCGATCCACCTGTACAAGAACAACACCGACAACAAGGGCGCCTCCTACGGCTGCCACGAGAACTACCTGATGAAGCGGGAGACCCCCTTCTCGGAGATCGTGCGCCATCTGACGCCCTTCTTCGTCTCCCGCCAGGTCGTCACCGGGGCCGGGCGCGTCGGGATCGGGCAGGACGGCTCCGAGCACGGCTTCCAGATCAGCCAGCGGGCCGACTACTTCGAGGTGGAGGTCGGCCTGGAGACCACCCTCAAACGGCCGATCATCAACACCCGCGACGAGCCGCACGCCGATGCCGAGAAGTACCGCCGGCTGCATGTGATCGTCGGCGACGCCAACCTGTCGGAGATCTCCACCTACCTCAAGCTCGGCACCACCTCCCTGGTGCTGTCCATGATCGAGGACGGCTTCATCGCCGTCGACCTGGCCGTCGACCAGCCCGTGCGCACCCTCCACCAGGTCAGCCACGACCCGTCGCTGCGCCGGCCGATCACGCTGCGCAGCGGACGGACGCTCACCGCCGTACAGCTCCAGATGGAGTACTACGAGCTGGCCCGCAAGTACGTGGAGGAGCGCTGGGGGCAGGACGCGGACGAGCAGACCAGGGACGTGCTGACCCGCTGGGAGGACGTCCTGGTGCGCCTGGAGAGCGACCCGATGAGCCTGGCGGGCGAGCTGGACTGGGTCGCCAAGCGGGAGCTGATGGAGGGCTACCGGCGCCGCGACGGCCTGGACTGGGACGCGGCCCGGCTGCACCTGGTGGACCTGCAGTACGCCGACGTACGCCCCGACAAGGGGCTGTACAACCGCCTGGCGGCCCGCGGCCGGATGAAGCGGCTGCTGGACGAGGCGGAGGTGGAGCGGGCCCGCTCCCAGCCCCCGGAGGACACCCGGGCCTACTTCCGGGGCCAGTGCCTGGAGCGGTACGCCGACGCGGTGGCCGCGGCCTCCTGGGACTCGGTGATCTTCGACCTGCCGGGTCGGGACTCCCTCCAGCGGGTACCCACCCTGGAGCCGCTGCGCGGCACGCGCGCCCACGTCGGCGAGCTGCTCGACCGCTGCGGTACGGCGGAGGAGCTGGTCAGGGCGCTGTCGGGGAAGTGAACCGGGGGAGAAGGGACGGCTGAAAGCCTCCGGACGCGGGAATCATGGAGACGGCTTCCGAACGCCGGCGACGGCGGCGTGGCAGGGGCAAGGCGGTGGCACGGCAGGAAGTGCCATCGAACAGGAGAAGGGCCGATGTCAGGCCCGGCTTGTAGGGTCTGATCTTGTACCGTCCAACCGAGCGGGGTGAGGTATATGGCGACCAAGGACACCGGCGGCGGTCAGCAGAAGGCGGCACGCACCACCGAGGAGGCCGACGAGCAGGCGCAGGACGCGCAGGTCTCGGAGGACCTCAAGGAGCGCCAGGAGGCGCTGTCGGACGAGGTGGACTCCGTGCTGGACGAGATCGACGACGTACTCGAGGAGAACGCCGAGGACTTCGTGCGCTCCTTCGTGCAGAAGGGCGGCGAGTAGGGCGTGCCCGTCCGTCCCGCACCCCCGCGACGGCGGGGGTGCGGGACGGATGACATCCGCCGCCACGGGTAAGGTCCGTGCAGGATTCTCAAGATCCGGTCTCACGATCTGGTGGAAGGAAACGTGTGGAAGCCAACACCCGTAGCACAGGGCGTCTGCCTGCTGCCTTCCTGACGCCGGGCTCGTCCTCGTTCATGGACTTCCTGTCCGAGCACGCGCCCGAGCAGCTCCCCGGCAACCGTCCGCTCCCGCCCGTGAAGGGCGCCGTCGAGGCGCCGCACGGCACGACGATCGTCGCGGTCACCTTCCCCGGCGGCGTGGTGCTGGCCGGCGACCGGCGCGCGACGATGGGCAACATGATCGCCCAGCGCGACATCGAGAAGGTCTTCCCGGCCGACGAGTACAGCGCCGTCGGCATCGCCGGGACCGCCGGACTCGCCGTGGAGATGGTCAGGCTCTTCCAGCTGGAGCTGGAGCACTTCGAGAAGGTCGAGGGCACCCAGCTCTCCCTGGAGGGCAAGGCCAACCGCCTGTCCACGATGATCCGCGGCAACCTCGGCATGGCCATGCAGGGTCTGGCGGTGATCCCGCTGTTCGCCGGGTACGACGTGGACCGGGGCAGGGGCCGCATCTTCTCCTACGACGTGACCGGCGGGCGCTCCGAGGAGCAGGGCTTCGCGGCGGTCGGCTCCGGCTCGGTCTTCGCACGCGGTTCGCTCAAGAAGCTGCACCGCGACGACCTCGGCGAGCGGCAGGCGGTCACGGCCGTCGTCCAGGCCCTCTACGACGCCGCCGACGACGACTCCGCCACCGGCGGCCCCGACCTGGTGCGCCGGATCTACCCCGTCGTCGCGGTGATCACCGAGGACGGCTTCCGCAGGCTCACCGAGGAGGAGGTCGCCGAGATCGCCCGCTCGGTGCACGACGGCCGGCTCCAGTCGCCCAACGGGCCCCAGGCCCCTGTGCTCTAGATCAGGAAGGGACCGATAGCCGGTGTCGACGCCGTTCTATGTCTCACCCCAGCAGGCCATGGCGGACCGCGCCGAGTACGCCCGCAAGGGCATCGCGCGCGGCCGCAGCGTGGTCGTGTTGCAGTACGCCGACGGCATCGTGTTCGTCGCCGAGAACCCCTCTCGGGCACTGCACAAGGTCAGCGAGATCTACGACCGGATCGCCTTCGCGGCGGTGGGCAAGTACAACGAGTTCGAGAACCTGCGCATCGGCGGCGTCCGCTACGCCGACCTGCGCGGCTACACCTACGCCCGCACGGACGTCACCGCGCGGGGCCTGGCCAACGTCTACGCCCAGACCCTGGGCACCATCTTCTCCAGCGCGGCGGAGAAGCCGTACGAGGTGGAGCTGATCGTCGCCGAGGTCGGGGAGGGCCCCGAGGACGACCAGATCTACCGGCTGCCGCACGACGGCTCCATCGTCGACGAGCACGGTTCGGTGGCGGTCGGCGGCAACTCCGACCAGATCGGCAGCTACCTCGAACAGCGCCACCGGGACGGGATGACCCTGGCCGAGGCGCTCAAACTGGCGGTGGAGTCCCTGAGCCGGGACAGCAACGGCGGCGAGCGCACCCTCACGGCCGACCAGCTGGAGGTCGCCGTCCTGGACCGCACCCGGCCCCAGCAGCGCAAGTTCAAGCGCGTGCTCGGCCGGCAGCTCTCCCGGCTGCTGGAGGAGGACGGTACGTCCGCGCCCTCCGAGGAGTCCTCCGGTGAGCCGTCCGGCGGGGCCTCCCCGGAGGAGTCCTCCGCCTCCGAGGAGTAGCCTGCGCGCACCCCTCCCGCTTCCGCCGGCCGCCCGTGGGCCCCGGCCGCGCTCAGCGCCGGCCGGGGCCCACGGGCGTGTCCGGGGGCGGGGCGGTGGAGTCCCGCACGGTCAGCCGCACCGGCAGGGTCGTCACCCGGGCGGGGGATCCGGAGCCGCCGGCCTCCCGCGTCCGGCCGTCCGGGACGGCACCTTCCGTCCGGCCGTCCAGGACAGCCAGCAGAGCCCGCATCCCGGCCGCCCCCGCCTCCTCGGCCGGCAGCCGCACCGTCGTCAGCTCCGGCTCGACGGCCCGGGCGAGCGCCAGATCGTCGAAGCCGGTCACCGAGACGTCCTGCGGCACCCGCAGCCCCAGCCGCCGTACCGCCTTGCACGCGCCCGCGGCGAGCACGTCGTCGTCGCACACCAGCGCGGTCGGCCGGGGGACCGCCGCCAGCGCCTGAGCTGCGGCACGCGTTCCGGCGGCCACGTCCAGGCCGGCCGTCCAGGTGGGCGGTGGCGGGCAGCCGGCCGCGTCCAGAGCCCCGGCCAGTGCCGCGGCCCGCACCTCGAAGGTCCAGGAGTCCACCGCCGCGGCGATGTGGGCCACCCGGCGGTGGCCCAGCTCCAGCAGATGCCCCACCGCCTGCCGCATGCCGTCGGCGATGTCGAGGTTGACGGTGGCCGCCGCCTGGGTGTTCTCGGGATCGCTGTCGAGCATCACCAGCGGCAGTTCACCGCCGGAGCGCAGGGCGGCCAGCGCCTCGGAGGCCATCGAGGAGGCGATCACGCCGTCCAGGGCGGCGCCGGCGGAGTCGAAGGGATCCCGGGCGGGTCCGGTGCCCTCCGGGGAGGGGTAGAGCACCACCCCGAAGCCGTGCTCGGCGGCCACCCGCGCGGCGCCCGCGTGGAGCCGGGCGAAGAACTCGTTGGTCAGCGCCGGGACCACCAGCAGCGCGGTGCGGGTGCGCCCCAGCCGCAGGCTGCGCGCGGCCAGGTTCGGCCGGTAACCCAGCTCCCGTGCCGCCTCCCGCACCGCCTCGGCCTTGCCCGGCGAGACCCGGCCGCGCCACTTGCCGCCCAGCACCAGGGAGACGGCCGCCTGGGAGACACCGGCGGCACGCGCCACGTCCCGGCTCGTGGGCCGGGGTCGGTCGGTGGTCACTGGCCGGCTCCCGGAGTGGACGGACGATACGGACGGCGCCCGGGCCGGCGTGGACCCGGGGGCTGGTTCATGGTACGTATAACGAAGGGGGTTATACGTAACACTCATCCAGGCTGCCGGAGGAATCCGGGGAAGAGGAGCCGATCCATGGCGACGGGCTACGCCGAACTGCTGCGCGTAAGACACGCCGCGCGGCTGCTCACCGGCACCCTGGTCGGCCGGCTGCCGAACGCCACCGCAGCCCTGGCGATCGTGCTGTTCACCCGCGCGGAGGGCGGCAGCTACACCCTGGCGGGCGTGCTGTCGGCCGTCTACGGGCTGTCCAACGCCGTCGGCCAGCCGCTGCTGGGCCGGGCGGTGGACCTGTGGGGCCAGCCGCCGGTGATGCTGCCCGCCGCGCTGCTCTCCGGCCTCGGTATGGCCACCCTCGCTCTCGCCGGCATCGAACCGCTGCCCGTCGCCTGCGCCGCGACGGCCGTCGCCGGCCTGTTCACCCCGCCCCTGGAGGGCGGCCTGCGCGCCCTGTGGCCGTCCGTCCTGAAACACCCCGACCGGGTGCACGCCGCCTACGCGCTGGACGCGGTGGCCCAGGAGGTGATGTTCACCCTGGGGCCGCTGGCCGTCACGGTGCTGGTGGCCCTCTGGAGCGAGGCCGCGGCCCTGCTCGTGATCAACGCCCTGGGAGTGCTCGGCGCCCTGTCCGTGGTGGTCTCGCCGCCCTCCCGCCGCTGGCGCTCCGAACCGCGCGAGGCGCACTGGCTGGGGGCCCTGCGCTCCGGCGGCCTGCTCGCCCTGCTCGGCTCGTTCTTCTTCGTCGGCCTCGCCCTGGGGACGATCGCGGTGGCCGCGGTCGCCTACGCCGACGGCCACGGCGACGAGCTGATCTCCAGCTATCTGCTCTCGGCGCTGGGCGCCGGAGCCCTGGTCGGCGGCCTGGCCTACGGAGCCCGCACCTGGGCGGGGGAGCCCGAGGCCCGGCTGCGCGCCCTGGTGGCCGCTCTGGCGGCCGGCTACCTGCCGCTGGCGCTGGCGCCGGGTCCCGTGGCGATGACCTTCCTGGCCGGGGTCGCGGGCCTCTTCCTGGCCCCCGCGCTGGCCTGCGCCTTCGTGGTGGTGGACCGGCACGCACCGGCCGGCACGGTCACGGAGGCGTTCTCCTGGCTGGTGACGTCCTTCGGCGTCGGAGCCGCGGCGGGGACGGCCGTGGTGGGCCCGGTCATCGAACGGGGCGGGGCGCCCGCGGGCTTCCTCGTAGCCGGTGCGGGCGGTCTGGCCGCGCTGCTGGTCCTGCTGGCCACCCGGCGTGTCCTGGCGGCTCCCGCCCTGACCGCGTCCCCGGTTCCCGCCCCGCCTCCCACCCCGTCCTCCGGGGCCGTCGCCCGGATGGAAAGTGATCGGAACGGGGGAGCCGGAGCCGGTTTCAAAACCGGGCATCAGGCGTAAAGTTCATTCATGGACCGCCGAATCTTCGGGCTGGAGAACGAGTACGGCGTCACGTGTACGTTTCGGGGACAGCGGCGCCTGTCTCCTGACGAAGTGGCGCGGTACCTCTTCCGCCGTGTCGTGTCATGGGGCCGCAGCAGCAACGTCTTCCTCCGCAACGGCGCCCGCCTCTACCTGGACGTGGGATCGCATCCGGAGTACGCCACTCCGGAATGCGACAACGTGACCGAGCTGGTCACCCACGACAAGGCGGGCGAGCGCATCCTCGAAGGACTCCTCGTCGACGCCGAGCGACGCCTCCACGAGGAGGGCATCGCGGGCGACGTCTACCTGTTCAAGAACAACACCGACTCGGCGGGCAACTCCTACGGCTGCCACGAGAACTACCTCGTGGCCCGGCACGGGGAGTTCTCGCGCCTGGCGGACGTCCTCATCCCGTTCCTGGTGACCAGGCAGCTCGTCTGCGGCGCCGGCAAGGTGCTCCAGACCCCGCGCGGCGCGGTCTACTGCGTCAGCCAGCGAGCCGAGCACATCTGGGAGGGCGTCAGCTCCGCCACCACCCGGTCCCGGCCGATCATCAACACCCGCGACGAGCCGCACGCCGACGCCGAGCGCTACCGCCGCCTCCACGTCATCGTCGGCGACTCCAACATGTCCGAGACGACCATGCTGCTCAAGGTCGGCGCCACCGACCTGGTGCTGCGCATGATCGAGGCCGGCACGGTCATGCGCGACCTCACCCTGGAGAACCCGATCCGGGCGATCCGCGAGGTCAGCCACGACATCACCGGCCAGCGCAAGGTCCGGCTGGCCAACGGGCGCGAGGCGTCCGCGCTGGAGGTGCAGCAGGAGTACTACGAGAAGGCCGCCGACTTCTGCGAGCGGCGGGGCATCCGCACGGGCGTGGTGGACCAGGTGCTGGAGCTGTGGGGCCGCACCCTGGAGGCGGTCCGCACCCAGGAGCTCGACAAGGTCAACACCGAGATCGACTGGGTGATGAAGTACCAGCTCATCGAGCGGTACCGGGCCAAGAACAACATCACCATGTCCCACCCCCGGATCGCCCAGATAGACCTCGCGTACCACGACATCCACCGCCGCCGGGGGCTGTACTACCTGCTGGAGCGGAAAGGGCAGGCCGCCCGGATCTGCAACGACGTGAAGATCTTCGAGGGCAAGTCCGTGCCGCCGCAGACCACCCGTGCCCGGCTGCGCGGCGACTTCATCCGCCGGGCCCAGGAGCAGCGCCGCGACTTCACGGTGGACTGGGTGCACCTGAAGCTGAACGACCAGGCCCAGCGCACGGTGCTGTGCAAGGACCCGTTCCGCTCGGTGGACGAGCGTGTGGAGAAGCTCATCTCCGGCATGTGAGCCCGGCGGGCGGTGCGCCCCGGGACCGCGGCGCACCGCTGCGGTCCCGGGGCACACCGCCCGCCCCGGGACCGGATCCGCGCCCGGCCCGGGAACGAAATCGGTCCTTCCGGAAGTTGTGGGAGGTGGGCCGGGCGGCCCGTAGAGTGGCCGGCACGCCCGGAACGCCCGGACACCTCCTACACCACGAGTTGGACAGATGCTGCAATCTCGAGGGGGACGCCCCCCACACCCCCGCCCCCTGGCGAAGGTCGGCCGCCGCGTCGCCGCGGCCCTGGTCGTGCCCGCCATGCTGTTCACCGCGGCGTGCGGCTCCGACGGATCAGACGGCTCCTCCGAGGCCGCCACCAAGGTCTCCGGCAAGGTCGGCGAGGAGCCGAAGCTCACCGTCGCCGAGGACGCCGAGGCCCCGGACGAGGCCGCCGTGCGGACCGTCACCGAGGGCAAGGGCGACAAGCTCGCCGAGGGCGACTTCGTCCGCATCGACATCCTGATGACCAGCAACGGCCAGGAGCTGATCAACACCTGGAAGCAGCAGCCGGAGGGCGCCTCCGCGGGTGACGCCCGCCGACAGGAGGTCCTCCGTCTCGGTGAGGCGCAGGGGCTTCCCGAGCCGGTCGCCCAGTCCCTGATCGGAGAGCGGGCCGGCAGCCGCGTCCTGATCGAGGGCACCGCCGAGGCGATCATGGGCGACTCGATCAACCCGCAGCTGGGGATCGACGGAGCCGACAGCATGGTCTGGGTGGTCGACGCGGTCGCCTCCGCCAAGACCGACGCCAAGGCCGAGGCCAGCGGCGAGCAGGCGGCCGTCGGCGAGGGCATGCCCGAGGTGAAGGCCAACAAGCAGAAGGCCGCCACCATCACCGTCCCCAAGGGCGAGAAGGCTCCCGAGAAGCTGAAGGAGCAGGTGCTGATCGAGGGCGACGGGCCCGAGGTGGAGGCCGGCGACGGCCTGATCGCCCAGTACACCGGGGTCAAGTGGGAGGACGGGAAGAAGTTCGACTCCTCCTGGGACCACGGCGGCGCCACCGCCTTCCAGATCGGCACCGGCAAGGTCGTCAAGGGCTGGGACGACGCCCTGGTCGGCAAGAAGGTCGGGGACCGCGTCCTCCTGGTCATCCCGCCGGACCTCGCCTACGCGAGCAACCCGCAGTCGGAGCTGGCCGAGAACACGCTGGTGTTCGTCGTGGACATCGTCGGCAAGGTCTGACGATCTTCCTCGTCGGCGGCCCGCCGGGTCTGCGAGACTGTCCCGGTTGACCGATGGAAACGTTCGTAGGAGCAACTTCGTGAGCATCGACAAGCCCGAGATCGACTTCCCGGGCGGCGAGCCCCCGGCCGACCTGGAGATCAAGGACATCTGGGAGGGCGACGGACCGGTCGCCAAGGCCGGCGACACCGTCTCCGTGCACTACGTGGGCGTCGCCTTCTCCACCGGCGAGGAGTTCGACGCCAGCTGGAACCGCGGCACCCCGCTGAGCTTCCAGCTCGGTGTCGGCCAGGTCATCTCCGGCTGGGACCAGGGCGTGCAGGGCATGAAGGTCGGCGGGCGCCGCCAGCTGATCATCCCGCCGCACATGGCGTACGGCGACCGCGGCGCCGGCGGCCGGATCAAGCCGGGCGAGACGCTCATCTTCGTCTGCGACCTGGTCTCCGTCTGAGACCGGTCGAGCACCCGCCCGGGCCCCCGCCGTACGGCGGGGGCCCGGGCTTTGTACCGGGCGCGTCCGGAGCGGTACGGTCGACGATCGGGACAAGTACGAGAGAGGGCGTCGATGGCCATTGCCAAGGCCGAGCGGCTGATGAATCTGGCGCTGTGCCTGCTGGGAACGCGGCGCCCGCTGACCAAGCGCGAGCTGCGGGCCTCGATCGAGGCGTACCTGGAGGTCGGCGGGGGTCCGGGCAGAGGCGGCGAGGACGCCTTCAACCGGATGTTCGAGCGCGACAAGGACGATCTGCGCGAGCTCGGCCTGGTGATCGAGACGGTGGAGAACCTGGAGGGCGAGATCGCCTACCAGGCTCGCCGCGACAGCAACCGCCTCCCGCCCGTCGCCCTGGACGCCGAGGAGGCCGCCGCCCTCACCCTGGCCGCCAAGGTCTGGCAGCAGGCCCGGCTGGCCGGGGCCGCCAGCGGCGCCCTGCAGAAGCTGCGCGCCGCCGGGATGCCGCTGGCCGACACCGGTACGGAGGACCCGTACGGCGGCCACAGCGCCCTGGAGCCGCGCATCCCCGTGCGCGAGGCCGCCTTCGAACCGCTGATGCTCGCCTGCCGCGACCGGCGCCCGGTCACCTTCGCCTACCGCAAGTCCAACGCCGCCCGCCCCGAGACCCGGCACGTGGAGCCGTGGACGCTGGAGTGCTGGCGCGGTCACTGGTACCTGGCCGGCCACGACCGCGACCGGGGCGCCGAGCGGGTCTTCAGGCTCTCCCGCATCACCGGGCCGGTCCGCTCCCGCGCCGGGGCCTACACCGCCGAGGTGCCCGACCACGTCACCGTCCGCGAGACCGTCGAGCGGTGGGCCGGGGAGATCGCCACCGCCACCGCCCGCATCCGGCTTCGGCAGGGCGCCGGCTATCCGCTGCGGGCCAGGGCCCTGCAGACGCACGAGGCCGGGGACGGCTGGGACGAGCTGGAGATCCCCTACGGCCACGGGCTGGACGCCTGGCTGGTGGAGTTCGGACCGGACGTGGTCGTGCTGGAGCCCGCCGAGCTGCGGACCGACGTGGTGGACCGGCTGCGCGCCGTGGCCAAGGGATGACCGGCCCCGGCAAGGGGCCGCACAGGACCGGCCGGCCCGGCACGGGGCCGGCGAGGGCTTGAGGGAACTCAGGGAAGAGGCACCACCGACATGGCCACCAACGCCATCGACCAGACCCGCCGGATGCTGTCCCTGGTGACGTATCTGCGCGAGCGGCCCGGCGCCCGCGTCGAGGACGTCGCCCGCGCCTTCGGCATCACCACCGACGAGCTGATCTCCGACCTCCACGTCCTGCCGATGTGCGGCACCAGCTTCCGCGGCGGGGACCTGCTGGACATCGACACCGACGGCGAGCGCATCTGGTGGCACAACGCCGACGCGGTGGGCTCCAGTACCGGCGAGCCGCTGCGGCTGGCCGCCGACGAGGCCACCGCGCTGCTGGTGGCCGCGCGAGCCGTCGCCACCCTGCCGGGGCTGCGCGAGAGCGACCGCGAGGCCCTCCAGCGCGCCACCGCCAAGATCGAGGCGGCGGCGGGTGAGAGCGCCGGGGCCAGTTCCCGGCTGTCGGTCAGCTTCGAGTCCGAGGGCGGGGTCTTCGCGGACGTCGACCGGGCGATCTCCGAGCGCCGCAGGCTGTGGATCCGCTACTACTCGCCGACGCGCGACACGCTGACCGAGCGGGAGATCGACCCGATCCGGCTGTTCGCCGTCGGCCACACCTATGTCGAGGCCTGGTGCCGCCTGTCCGAGGCGCACCGCACCTTCCGGCTGGACCGGGTGGCCGAGATCAGGTTGCTGGACGAGCCCTCCGACCCGCCGCCGGTGGAGCTGCGCGATCTGTCCGAGGGGCTGGTCCAGCCCTCCGCCGAGGACCCGCAGGTGGTGATCGAGGTGGGTCCGGGCGGGCGCTGGGTGGCCGAGTACTACCCGCACGACAGTGCCGAGGAGCTGCCCGAGGGCGGTCTGCGCATCACCCTGCGCGCCCCCGATCCGGCCTCCCTGCGCCGCCTGGCCCTGCGGCTGGGCCGCGACGGCCGGATCGTCTCCCCGGGTGAGCTGGCCGACAGCGCCCGGGACGCGGCGCGGGCCGCGCTGGCCGCGTACGGCGACTGAGGGCCGGCCAGGTCCGGCGGGCCCCGGCCGGGGTTCCGGCCGGACGGGGCGTTCCCGCTCCGGCCGCGGCCGTCCACTACGCTCGCCCCATGCTCTGGCCCATGTTCTTCCTCACGCTCGCCTTCTGCGGAATCGCCGTGCTCGGTGTCCTCGCCGTCCGGGTGGGGCTGGAGGCGCGCCGCTTCGCCCGGGCGGTCGGCGACGGCTGCGAGCATCTCGCCAGGGCCGCCGAGGACCTGGAGCGGGCCGCGACCCCCCTGGCCGCACGGGCGCGGATCGAGCGCTGAACGGGGCGCCGGCGGTTTGCCGGGGATACGCGCCCGGGGTGCCGCCGGGCGTCGCCCCCTCCATGTCCGGACTCCGGGGCGGTACCCTTCAAGACGGTGTGAGCGTGGTGTCCGTGACCGGCACCGGGATGACGCGGAGGCATTGCCCCGCGTTCACCCCCCGGGGTTACGATCGCTGCCAGCGCACCAGTACGAGGAAGCCCGTCCGAATCAGTAGGGCAGGCACGGACACCGCCGCCCCGGCGAGAAGGTAGTGGCACATGATCGGCAACCTCAGGCCCATGGAGATCGTACTGATCCTCCTCGTCGTCCTGCTGCTGTTCGGCGCCAAGAAGCTCCCCGACATGGCCCGTTCCCTCGGCAAGTCGGCCCGCATCCTCAAGAGCGAGGCCAAGGCCATGAAGAAGGAGAACGAGAGCAACGAGGCCGCCCAGCAGGACGCCTCGGCGCAGCAGGCCGCGCCCAGGACGATCCAGGCCGCGCCCGGTGACGTCACCAGCTCCCGTCCGGTGAACGAGCCCGGCCAGCAGACCACCAAGAACTGATCCGGACCCAGGCCCGGCGACGGGCCCGGTGCCGTCCGAGCCCAGACACCCGGCACACCGCCACTGACACCGAGGACGTGGGTTGCTCAAGTCCGCCCGCAGACAGGGGAAGCCGCAGAGGGATCCCGAGGGGCGCATGCCGCTCGCGGAGCACCTGCGGGAGCTGCGCAACCGCCTGATGAAGTCGGTGCTGGCCATCCTGGCCGTCACCGTCGTCGGGCTGGTGTACTACAAGCAGATCGCCGACTTCCTCACCGAGCCTCTCCGCGACGCCGTCGGCTGCACCGCGGGCTTCGGCCGGGCCGCGGAGAAGGGCGAGGCCTGTGCCGAGATCACCATCAGCGGTGTGATCGCGCCCTTCACCCTCATGCTGAAGGTGGGGCTCACCACCGGCATGGTGCTGGCCTGCCCGGTCTGGCTCTACCAGCTGTGGGCCTTCCTCGCCCCCGGTCTGCACAGCCACGAGAAGAAGTACGCGCGCTCCTTCGTCGCGGCCGGCGTGCCGCTCTTCCTCGGCGGCGCCTACCTCGCGTACATCGTCCTGCCGACGATGGCCGCCACCCTGATCGAGTTCACCCCCGAGGGCACCGGAAACCTCGTGCCCCTGGACGAGCTCCTCGACATCATCACGCGGATGGTGATCGTCTTCGGGCTGGCCTTCGAGCTGCCCCTGGTGCTGGTGATGCTGAACTTCGGCGGGGTCCTCACCGGCCGCAGGCTGCTGGGCTGGTGGCGGGTCATGGTCGTCTCCATCACCCTCTTCGCGGCCGTCGCCACCCCCAGCGGTGACCCACTGACCATGGGCGCCCTGGCCGCGCCGATCGTGCTGCTGTACTTCATCGCCGTCGGGATCTCCCTGTTCAACGACCGGCGCCGCAGTCGCAAGGACCCCTACGCCGGGCTGAGCGACGACGAGGCGTCCCCGCTCGACCACACTCCGGAGAAGGTCGGGGCGATCGAGCCCGTCGACGGCCCCTCCGCGCTGCCCGAGAGCGCCGCCGAGGACGGTCCGACCAGGCGCAACGGTTACGACGACGCCACCTGAGCCGGTATGGTCCGCGCGTGAGCGGTGAGATCACCCTGTTCGTCAACCCCACCGCAGGCCACGGCCGCGGTGCGGGAGCCGCCCAGCCCGCCGCACGCGCCCTGCGCGCGGCGGGCTTCTCGGTGCGCACGGTCGTCGGCGCGGACGCCGACGACGCGCTCACCCGGGCGCGGCGGGCCGTGCGCGGCGGCACCGGCGCGCTGATCGCCGTCGGCGGGGACGGGATGACCTCCCTCGCCCTCCAGGCGGTGGCCGGCACCGACACCCCGCTGGGCGTGGTCGCCGTCGGCACCGGCAACGACATCGCCCGTTCCCTGGGCCTGCCCGTGCGCGACCCGGCCGGGGCGGGGCGGGTGATCGCGCAGGCCCTCAAGGAGGGGCGGAGCCGGAGCATCGACCTCGGCCGCGTCGGCGGTCGCTGGTACGGCAGCGTGCTGGCCTCCGGCTTCGACTCCCGCGTCAACGACCGGGCCAACCGCATGAGGTGGCCCGCCGGGCGCCTGCGCTACGACGCGGCGATACTCGCCGAACTGGCCGGGCTGCGGGCCGTCCCGTACCGCCTCAGGCTCGACGACGGCCCGCCGCTGGAGACCGACGCGACACTGGTCGCGGTCGGCAACGGCCCCTCCTACGGCGGAGGCATGAGGATCTGCGCGGACGCCCGCCTCGACGACGGCCTGCTGGACGTCACGGTGGTGGGGGAGTGCGGCCGCACCACCCTGCTGAGGGTCTTCCCGCGCGTCTACCGCGGCACCCACCTCGCCCACCCCGCGGTCACCGTGCACCGGGCGGCGAAGGTGACCCTGGAGACCGCCACGCCCGGGGAGACGGTGACCGGCTACGCCGACGGCGAGCCGCTGGAACCCCTGCCGCTCACGGTCGAGGCGGTTCCGGCGGCGGTCCGGGTACTCGCCCCGGAGCCCGCCGGGCCGTAAAGACCGGGTGCTGTGTCGGTGGCGGCCGGTAGGCTCGTAAGTACGATGACCGAGGACATGTCCCCAGCAGAGCGCTACGCCGCCGCCCGGGTCCGCGCCGCCGAGCAGGCCACCGCTCTGGCTCCCTTCCGCGAGATGTACGACTTCGAGCTGGACCCGTTCCAGATCGAGGCGTGCAGGGCACTGGAGGCCGGCAAGGGCGTGCTGGTCGCCGCGCCCACCGGATCCGGCAAGACGATCGTGGGCGAGTTCGCCGTCCACCTGGCCCTCACCCGGGGCCGCAAGTGCTTCTACACCACGCCCATCAAGGCGCTGTCCAACCAGAAGTACAACGACCTGGTCAAACGCCACGGCGCGCGGAACGTCGGCCTGCTGACGGGCGACAACAGCATCAACTCCGGCGCGCCGGTGGTCGTGATGACCACCGAGGTCCTGCGGAACATGCTCTACGCCGGCTCGCAGGCGCTCGCGGGCCTGGGCTACGTGGTGATGGACGAGGTGCACTACCTCTCCGACCGGTTCCGCGGCGCGGTCTGGGAGGAGGTCATCATCCACCTCCCAGACTCGGTGACGCTGGTGTCGCTGTCGGCCACCGTCTCCAACGCCGAGGAGTTCGGCGACTGGCTGGACACCGTCCGCGGCGACACCGAGGTGATCGTCTCCGAGCACCGGCCCGTGCCGCTGTGGCAGCACGTGCTGGCCGGGCGGCGGATGTACGACCTGTTCGAGGAGAAGAACGGCCGCCGCGAGGTCAACCCGGACCTGCTCCGCATGGCCCAGCTGGAGAACAGCCGCCTGCCCGCCTTCCGCGACCGGCGCCGCGGCAAACCGGTGCGCGAGGCCGACCGGGAGCGCGAGCGGCGCCAGCGCAGCCGGATCTGGACGCCCAGCCGCCCCGAGGTGATCGACCAGCTCGACTCCCAGGGGCTGCTCCCGGCGATCACCTTCATCTTCAGCCGCGCCGGCTGCGAGGCGGCCGTACAGCAGTGCCTGTACGCCGGACTGCGGCTGAACGACGCCGGGGAGCGGGCGCGGGTGCGCGAGCTGGTGGAGGAGCGCACAGCCTCCATCCCGGACGAGGACCTGCACGTGCTCGGCTACTTCGAGTGGCTGGAGGGGCTGGAGCGGGGCATCGCCGCGCACCACGCGGGCATGCTGCCGACCTTCAAGGAGGTCGTGGAGGAACTGTTCGTCCGCGGCCTGGTCAAGGCCGTCTTCGCCACCGAGACCCTCGCCCTGGGCATCAACATGCCCGCCCGGTCGGTGGTGCTGGAGAAGCTGGTCAAGTGGAACGGCGAGCAGCACGTCGACATCACCCCCGGCGAGTACACCCAGCTCACCGGCCGCGCCGGGCGGCGCGGCATCGACATCGAGGGCCACGCGGTGGTGCTGTGGCAGCGCGGCATGGACCCGGGCGCGCTGGCCGGGCTCGCCGGCACCCGCACCTACCCGCTGCGCTCCTCCTTCCGCCCGTCGTACAACATGGCGGTCAACCTGGTCTCGCAGTTCGGGCGGCACCGCTCGCGCGAACTGCTGGAGACCTCCTTCGCGCAGTTCCAGGCCGACCGCGCGGTCGTCGGCATCTCCCGGAGGGTGCAGCGCAACGAGGAGGGCCTGGAGGGCTACCGCGAGGCGATGACCTGCCACCTGGGGGACTTCGAGGAGTACGCGCGGCTGCGGCGCGAGCTGAAGGACCGCGAGACCGAACTGGCCCGGCAGGGCGCCCTCCAGCGGCGCGCGGCGGCGGCCGACTCGCTGGAGAAGCTGCGGCCGGGTGATGTGATCCACGTGCCCACCGGCAAGTTCGCCGGTCTGGCGCTCGTGCTGGACCCGGGTGTTCCGGCCGGGCGCAGCCACGGCCACCGCGGCTGGGACCACCACGACGGCCCCCGCCCTCTGGTGCTGACCGCCGCCCGCCAGGTCAAGCGGCTGGCCTCGATGGACTTCCCCGTCCCCGTCGAGCCGCTGGAGCGGATGCGGATCCCCAAGTCGTTCAACCCGCGCAGCCCGCAGTCCCGCAGAGACCTGGCCTCCGCGCTGCGCACCAGGGCCGGCCACCACGAGCCGGGGCGCACCCGCCGCGGGCAGCGCTCGGAGGCCGCCGACGACGCCGAGATCGCACGGCTGCGCAAGGCGATCCGCGCCCACCCCTGCCACGGCTGCGACGAGCGCGAGGCGCACGCCCGCTGGGCCGAGCGCTACCACCGCCTCAAGCGCGACACCCGGCAGCTGGAACGCCGCATCGAGGGCCGCACCAACACCATCGCCCGCACCTTCGACCGCGTCTACGCGCTCCTGTCCGACCTGGGCTATCTGCGCGGCGACGAGGTGACCGACGACGGCAGGCGGCTGGCCCGGCTCTACGGCGAGCTGGACCTGCTGGCGAGCGAGTGCCTGCGCGAGGGCGTCTGGGAGGGCCTGTCCCCGACCGAACTGGCCGCCTGCGCCTCGGCCCTGGTGTACGAGGCGCGCTCGGCCGACGACGCCCTCCAGCCGGTGCTGCCCGGGGGGAGGGCCAAGGACGCGCTGGGCGAGATGGTCCGCATCTGGGGCCGGCTGGACGCCCTGGAGGAGGAGCACCGGATCAACCAGTCCGAGGGCGTGGGCCAGCGCGAGCCCGACCTCGGCTTCGCCTGGGCCGCCTACCGCTGGGCGGAGGGCGACAGCCTGGACTCGGTGCTGCGGGAGGCCGAGATGCCCGCAGGCGACTTCGTGCGCTGGTGCAAGCAACTGGTCGACGTGCTCGGCCAGATCGCCGCGGCGGCGCCCGAGGGCGGCACGGTGGCGCGCAACGCCCGCAGGGCGTCCGAGAAGGTGGTGCGCGGCGTGGTGGCGTACACCTCCGTCGGCTGACGGGCGGGCCACGGCGGACACGGTCCGGCCCCCGGGCCGGACCGTGCGCGCCGGGTGGGGCCGGAGTGCGGCCTTCGGCGCGCGGTCAGCGTGCGGACGCTTCCCCTGCCGTTCCGGCCTGAGCGGCCTGAGCGGAAGGGGAGGCAGAAGCGCCGGGTGCCTCCTCCTGCTCCGCCTCCACCTGTGCGTTCCACTCCCGCTTCGACGCCTGCCAGCCGTCCTCGTCATGGCCCAGGCGCCAGTAGCCGGAGACCGACAGACGCTCGCGCGGCACACCCCGCTCGGTGCGCAGATGGCGGCGCAACTCCCTCACCCAGCCCGCCTCGCCGTGGACGAACGCCTGCACGTCGCCGGGCGGGAAGTCCAGTGCGCGCACCGCCTGGACCAGACGGGCGCCGACCCGCTCGGCGCCGCGGTGCAGCCAGCGCAGTTCGGCGTTCGGGGGCAGGGCGAGGTCCTGCTCCTCCTCCGGGCCCGCGACCTCGACGAAGGCGTGCACCGGAGCCCCGCCGGGTACCGCCTCCAGCGATGCGGCGACGGCGGGCAGCGCGCTCTCGTCGGCCACCAGCAGATGCCAGTCGGCCTCGGAGGAGGGGCGGTAGCCGCCGCCGGGACCGAGGAAGAGGACCTCCTCGCCCGGCTCGGCGCGCGCCGCCCAGGGCCCGGCCAGCCCCTCGTCGCCGTGGACGACGAAGTCCACGGTCAGCTCGCACGCCCGCGCGTCCCAGGCGCGCACGGTGTAGGTGCGGGTGACGGGCCACTGGTCGCGCGGCAGCCGGGCGCGGATGTCGGCGAGGTCGAAGGGCTCGGGGTAGCGCACACCCTCCGCCGGGAACAGCAGCTTGACGTAGTGGTCGGTGTACGCGCCGGCCGGGAAGCCGGCCAGGGACCGACCGCCGAGCACCACGCGGACCATGCCGGGCGACAGGCGCCGGGTGCGCACCACCCGGGCCCGGTTCAGGCGGGGTGTGCGGCGGGTCGGACGGTCTGCCACAGTGCTCTCCTCATGAGGTTAGGTATACCTAACCCTACGGGATGTCCGCCGGGCCGCCACGGTCGCCCGGACCCCGGGGCCAAACCTGCGGGGGCGCTCAGCCCGCCAGCGCGTCCAGCAGCCGCCGCAGCGAGCCGCCCAGTCCCCACCGCTCGGCCAGCTCCTCCAGCTCCTGGGCGTGCAGCGGCTCGGCCGGAAGCGCCGGGTCGAACTCCGGCAGCGCCACGTCCCCGGCCACCCGCACCACCTTCGGCGCCACGGCCAGATACTCCCGCGCCGCCTCCAGCCTCCGCCGCTGCGCCGGCGTCAGACCGGAGGCGGGATCGCCGACGGCGGCCAGGATGCCCTCCAGATCGCCGTACGACTGAAGCAGCCGGGCCGCGGTCTTCTCGCCGACACCGGCCACCCCCGGCAGCCCGTCGCTCGGGTCACCGCGCAGCAGGGCCAGATCCGCGTACGCCGACCCGCTCGCCACGCCGTACTTCTCCCGCAGGGCCGCCTCGTCGACGACCGCGGGGTCGCCCATGCCCTTGACGGGGTAGAGCACCCGCACCCCGCGCGCGTCGTCGACGAGCTGGAACAGGTCGCGGTCGCCGGTGACGACGTCCACCGGACCGTCGGCCCGGCGGACGAGGGTGCCGATGACGTCGTCGGCCTCGTAGCCGTCCGCGCCGACCCGGGCGATGCCGACCGCGTCCAGCACCTCCTCGATCACCGGGACCTGGGGGGAGAGGGTGTCGGGCGTCTCTTCGGTATCCGGGCCCTCGGCGGACTCCTCCACCACCCGGTGGGCCTTGTAGGACGGGATCAGTTCGACCCGCCAGTGCGGCCGCCAGTCGTTGTCCATGCAGGCGACCAGATCGTCGGGGCGGTGGTCGCGCACCAGGCGGGCGATGAAGTCCAGCAGCCCGCGCACCGCGTTGACCGGGGTGCCGTCGGGCGCCCTGACCGACTCGGGAACCCCGAAGTAGGCGCGGTAGTAGAGGGATGCGGCATCGAGGAGCATCAGGCGTCGCGTGGTCACGCCCCGATCATGCCGCACCGGTCCGACAGCGGGGACCCGCGGCGGGGGCCCGCCCCGCCGCGGGGCGCCGGTCGCCGGACACCGGGCCTAGGCTGACCGCATGGCGACCGCACGACGACACCAGTCCCCCTCGGCCCCGGCTCAGGGGTTCGGCACCGTCCGCCGCGTCGTCTCGCTGGTGCCCTCGCTGACCGAGGCGGTGGCCGCCACCGGCCCGGAACTGTTGGTCGGAGCCACCGACTGGTGCGGCCATCCGCCCGGTCTGGACGTGGTGCGGGTGCGGGGCACCAAGAACCCCGATCTGGAGCGGATCGCGGCCCTCCGCCCCGACCTGGTCATCGCCAACGAGGAGGAGAACCGCCCCGCCGACCTCGCCGCCCTGCGCGGCGCGGGCACCGAGGTGCTGGTCACCGAGATCCGTACGCTCCCTCAGGCGTTCGCCGAACTGGACCGGGTGCTCACCGCCGGATGCGGACTGCCCCGGCCCGTCTGGCTGGACGAGGCCGAGGACGCCTGGAGCGCGCTGCGGCCAGTGGTCGACGCCACCGCCGTGGTGCCGATCTGGCGGCGGCCGTGGATGGTGCTGGGCCGGGACACCTTCGCGGGCGACATCCTGGCCCGCCTCGGCGTGCGCAACGCCTACGCCGGTCACGCCGAGCGCTATCCGCGCGCCGGGATCGGGGAACTGAACGAGCCGGGCCGGGCCGATCTCGTGGTGCTGCCCGACGAGCCGTACCGCTTCACCGCCGACGACGGCCCCGAGGCGTTCCCCGGGCTGCCGGCGGCCCTCGTCAGCGGGCGGCATCTGACCTGGTACGGGCCCTCCCTGGCCGAGGCGCCGGCCGTCCTCGGTACGGCGCTGGCCGCCGCGCTGTCCGGCCCGCCGACCGGCCGGCCGGCCGCTCCGCCGTCCTGACCGGAGTGCTGTCCTGACCGGTGCGCCCCGCTCCGTCACGGCTTGTGGGGGGCGCACCGGTCCTCCCGGGCGCCGGTTGCCGCTACTGTGCACGCCGTGAGCATGACGACACCGCCCGGCTGGTACGCGGACCCCGGGCACACGGGCCCCGGCCCGGCACCCGAGCGCTGGTGGGACGGCTCGGCCTGGACCGCGCACACCCGGACCGCCGACGCCGGCGTACACGACGCCTACGACGCCTACGACGCGTACGGCGCCCGGGACACCCACACCCTGTACGGGCGGCCCGTCGCCCTCCCACCGGATCCGGAGGCGGGGCCGTCGCGCGGGCCGCTGGTGGCCGCCGTCATAGCCGCCGCGGTCGTGGTGAGCGCGCTCCTGGCGGGAGGGCTGCTCCTGCTCGGCGGCTCCGGCGGCTTTGACGACCGCCGGGCTCGGCCCGGCGCCACCGCCGGCGCGGACGAGACCCCCGGCGGAACGCCGCCCGGCGGACCGGAGGAGAACGAGCCGGACAAGGACCCGGGAGGCGAGGAGGAGGACCGAACCCCCGGCACCGCGGTCGACCGCGTCAACGGCGTCGGCGTCCCCGTCCCCGAGGGCTGGAACGAGTCGGAGACCGACGGCGGGATCTGGCTGTCCTCCGGTTCCTACCCCTGCCCCGGAGACGCCTCCCTCACCTGCGTCCGCGCCGGGGTCTCCCTGCGGGCCGCCGACGACCTCGCGGGGGCGGACCCGCGGGCGATGGCCGAGGCGGACATCGCCCGCAACGCCGAGGAGTCCTACGACACCAGGGGCTACGGCGGGATCGAGGAGCACGAGGTGGTCTCCTCCGGCGAGGTCACCGTCGCGGGGCAGGAGGGCCACCGGGTGCGCTGGCGGATCGCCAACGAGCTGGAGCCCGACGCGTACGTGGAGTCCGTCGTCTTCCCCGCGCCCGACGGCAGCGGCCGGATGCTGGTGATGCGCCTGGGTTTCGACATCCACGCCGACGCCCCGGACCCCGGCGAGATGGACCGGATCGTGGCGGGCGTCCGCGCCGTCGGCGGCCCCGGCATGGAGGTCTGAGATCCCCGGCCCCCACC
>NZ_JAKMAY010000560.1:0-1488 GCF_022015835.1 Streptomyces sp. ICN903
GCCTGACCCCCACCGCCCCACACCCCACAGGGCCGGAACCGCACCCGCGGTCCCGGCCCTGTGGGGCATGATCACCCCATGGGCAGCGGAAGAATCGTCTTCCTGAACGGCACTTCCAGTTCCGGGAAGTCGAGCATCGCCACGGAGCTTCTCCAGGTCCTCGACGGCTCCTGGTTCCACATGCCCGTGGACGCCTTCCACGGGATGCGGACGAAGAAGGAGATGGACCCGGCCGAACTGCCGGCCGTCCTCAGGCGCACCTGGGAGGGGTTTCACCGGGCGGTCGCCGGTATGGCCTCGGCCGGAAACGACATCGTCGTCGACCATGTCCTGAGCGAACGGTGGCGGCTGCTGGACTGCCTCGCCCTGTTCGAGCCCCGGAACGTCCTCCTCGTCGGTGTGCGCTGCTCCCCGGAGGAGCTGCGGCGGCGCGAGAGAGCCCGCGGCGACCGTCCGCCCGGCCTGGCGGAACATCAGCTGGGCCTCGTGCACGCCCATGGCGTCTACGACGTCGAGTGCGACACCACGACCGCGAGCCCGACGGAGTGCGCCCTACGCATTCGCGACGCCCTCACGCACCACACGGGCCCCACAGCCTTCGAACGTCTCCGGCGCGCCCTCGCCCGGACCGCCCCGCTGGACGGGGGCGAATGTTTCCCGTGAAACATCGCGGTACGACAAATCCCCGCTCCGGGCGAACGACTGCCTCCCGGTGGGCTACCGCAGGCCACGCCGCCACGGCTCCCGCACATACGCGAGAGGCCCCGCCGTGTCCGGCGGGGCCCCTCATCCGATGCGCGCTCGGCAGGATTCGAACCTGCAACCTTCTGATCCGTAGTCAGATGCTCTATCCGTTAAGCTACGAGCGCTTGGCTTCCCGGCTGTCCTCTCGCCGGTCGGCGTTGCGGGAACAACATTACATGACCTCCGCCCAGAGGCGAAATCCATTCGGTCAACCCCGCCTGACCTGCGGAGATGACCTACGGAGGGCGCTCACGGCCCCAGCCGCGGCCCTGTCGGCGGCCCCCGGAACGGAAGAAGCCCCGGCCGTACGGGCCGGGGCTTCGGTGATCGTGATGATCGAAGCGGAGGCTGAGGGATTTGAACCCTCGATGGGCTTTAAAGCCCAAACCGCATTAGCAGTGCGGCGCCATAGACCAGACTAGGCGAAGCCTCCCCACGCGCCGCGTCACCGCGACGTGTGTGCTGATGATGGCACAGCCCGGGGGCTGTCTCCAATCGGAGCCTACGTTACCCGGCTGGCGGGTCCTCCGGCAAAGGGCTCTGCCCCTGGTGGCGGCACAGGTGGTGCGGCGGGCGGGTGGAGGTGCGCAACGGCGTGCGCGGTGGCGCGTTGGAAGGGGGAGGGAAGAACCCGCAGTCGCGCGGGTCCGCCCGCACCACACCTTCGCAGGAGCCGCCATGCCGCGCCGCCGTACCGCCGCAGCCCTCGCCGGGGCCGCCGTACTCGCCACCGTGCTCACCCCC
>NZ_JAKMAY010000561.1:0-1451 GCF_022015835.1 Streptomyces sp. ICN903
GGGGGTGTTCGCGGGCGGGGTGGTGCTGGCGGACATGGGCGGCCTTCCCTGGGTGTAGGGGGGACGACCGCCCCCGGGGTCAGGGCAGCAGGTCGTCCACGTGTGCTTCGCCCTCACGGTACCTGCGCGCGATCTCGGCGCTGCACCCGTTCGCCGTCCGCTGGAGCGCCCGGCGGCGCAGTGAGATCCGGTGCTCGTGCTCGCCCAGCCGCGCCATGGCGGCGTGCAGCTCGGCGTCGGTGCGGGCGGCGAGGTCGGACAGCTCGACCTCGGCGAGCACCTCCTCGGCCAGCCGCCGGTACTCCTCGCTGCGCGGGGTGCGCAGCGTCACATGGCGGGCCGAGCGGGCCGGGCCCCGGCCGGGCGGGGGAGCGTCGGCGAGGATCTCCGCCAGCCGGTCGATCAGGGGCACGTCCGCGGCGCTGCGGCGGGCCAGTTCGGCGCGGAGGATGTCGACGCGGCCCTGGACCAGCCGCCGCACGTAGCTGAGGTCGGCCTCCTCCTGCTGCGCCTGGCGGCGCAGCTCGCGCAGCTGGGGCAGGCGCAGACCGGTCAGCTCGGGAGGCCCGGCGTCGTGCGGGACCGCCGGGAGCGCCCCGCCCGCGCCGGTGGTGCCGCCGGCGTCGGCGGGCGGTCCCGCCGGGGCGGTCCCCGCGGCGCCCGCCGGGGCGGCGGAGGTGGTCGTGGAGGTGGTCGTGGAGGCGGCCTCGCGGGCCGCCGGTACGGCTCCGGGCGTCCGCCCGGTTCCGGCAGTGCTCATCTTCTGTGTGCCCCTCATCCCCTTCGCCGTGGACCACAACGCGGTGCCACGGCCCGTCACGGATACGCCGCAGGCCACCGTGCGCACCGTGCTGCACGCATCGTGCCACCGCGGGCACCCTGCGTGCAGTCCGGGCCACCCATCCGGCGGCGGTCGGCGGGCGCACGACGGGGGCGGCATGATGGTCGGCATGCGAGCTGTGGTGCAGAGGGTCGACGGCGCGGAGGTCGTCGTCGCGGGAGAGACCGTCGGCGAGATCACCGGGGAGGGACTGTGCGTGCTGGTCGGGGTGACCCACGACGACACCCCCGACAAGGCCGACCGGCTCGCGCGCAAACTGTGGGGCCTGCGGATCCTGGAGGACGAGAGGTCCTGCTCGGACACCGGCGCCCCCCTGCTGGTCGTCAGCCAGTTCACCCTCTACGGCGACGCCCGCAAGGGGCGCCGCCCCACCTGGCAGGCCGCCGCCCCCGGCCCGGTGGCCGAGCCCCTGGTCGAGGAGGTGTGCGCCAGGCTGCGGGCGCTGGGCGCGCGGGTGGAGACGGGCCGCTTCGGGGCGAAGATGGAGGTCTCGCTCACCAACGACGGCCCGTTCACGGTGCTGCTGGAGGTCTGAGGGCCCGCCCCCGGAGGTCCGAGGGCCCGCCCCGCGGTCCGCACCGGTCCGCGCCGGTCCGTACGGTCCGTACGG
>NZ_JAKMAY010000562.1:0-1442 GCF_022015835.1 Streptomyces sp. ICN903
GGGCACGCCCCGGCCCGGCCGCGGCCTCCCCGCCGCCGGACGCCCCCTCGCGGTCGGCGACCGCCACCAGGGCCGCCAGCCCCGTGGTCACCGGCACCGAGGCGACCAGGCCGATCGAGCCGATCAGCGTCCGCACGATCTCCTCCGCGACCAGCTCGCTGGTGGCCACCTGGCCCATTCCGCTCTCCGCTATCGAGAACAGCAGCAGCAACGGCAGCGCGGCCCCCGCGTACGCCAGCACCAGCGTGTTCACCACCGACGCGATGTGGTCGCGCCCGATGCGCATCGCCGCGCCGTAGAGCCTGCGCCACCCGGCCGACGGGTCGGCCTGTCGCAGCTCCCACACCGCCGAGGTCTGCGTCACCGTCACATCGTCCAGCACGCCCAGCGAACCGATCAGCACACCGGCCAGCAGCAGGCCGCGGATCTCGATGTCCGGGTAGAGGCCGTGCACCAGCCCGGTCTGGTCGTCGGTGTTGCCCGTCAGCGCGGCCCAGCCGATGAACGCCGAGCCCAGCAGACCGATCAGCAGCAGCGACACCAGGGTGCCCAGGACGGCGACGGAGGTACGGGCGTTGACGCCGTGGCACAGGTACAGCGTGGCCAGCATGATCGCGCTGCCGCCCACCACCGCCACCAGCAGCGGATTGGAGCCCTGGAGGATCGCGGGCAGGATGAACAGCGTCAGCACCCCGAAGCTGACCGCCAGCCCCACCAGCGCCAGCACCCCGCGCAGCCGCCCGACGACCACCACCACCAGCGCGAAGAGGCCCGCCAGCACCACCATGGGCACCCCGCGCGCCACGTCCACCACGCTGTACTGGAACTCGCGCGGCGCGTCGGGCGCGTACGCCACCACCACCTCCTGACCGGGGCTCAGCCGGCGCGTGGCGTCCGGGGTGACGATCTCCGGAAAGGTGTGGCCCGCGTCCTTCCCCTCGGCGACCTCGACGGTCGCCCGCAGACAGGCGCCCTCCCCGGAGTCCTGCCCGGAGCCCTCTCCGGAGCCACCCGGGAGAGCGCCCGAATCGCCGCCTCCGCCCTCCTGCGCGCCTCCGGCGCCCCCACCGCCTCCGTCGGCGCCCCCTACGCCGCCGGGCGGCCGGGCGGCGCCGACCTCGGCGCAGTCGACCTCCTCGACCGCGGTGACCCGCGCGCCGAGCGTCTGCCGGTCGAAGCCGACACCGCTGGGCGAGCCCTCCCCCTCGGGCGCGCCGCCCGGCCACAGCACGACCAGCCCGGCGAGCACCGCGACGGCGAAGGGGACCAGCACCGCCGCGACCACCTTGCGCAGCCGCGCCGAGACGGGGGCGGGAGGCCCGTGCGAGTGGCCGTGCCCGTGTGAGTGCCCGTGCGACGCGTGCCCGTGGCCGGGCGACGGACGCCGGGGCGGCGGGGCGGAGGGCTGCACCGGCGGCACCGGCGGGGGAACCGGAGGACGG
>NZ_JAKMAY010000563.1:0-1424 GCF_022015835.1 Streptomyces sp. ICN903
GTTCCATGGGGCGGCTCTCACATGTGGGGCGGGGGCGCCAGGGTGAAGTCCTCGGGCCCGGTGGGGGCGGTCGTACGCCAGCCCCGCCCGACGGCGGCGTCGGCCAGGCGCGGGCAGCCGAAGTACCCGAAGGCGGCCGGGGCGTTGGGCAGGAGCCCGGAGACCAGGACGCGGGCGACGCGCAGCGGGGTCTCGGCCACGTCCTCGGTGGTGAGGTCGAACGTCATGACGCGGTGGCCGCGTTCGCGCAGCGCGCGCTCCAGCCTCTCCCGGCTGCCGGGCTCGACCGCGTCCACGGGGACGGTCCCGAGCGCGGGTTCGGTGAAGCGCCGGGCCTGGGGTGCCATCCGCTCGTCCAGCCACACCTGTACGTGCGCGCCCAGGTCCCGTACGTGCTCGAACTCCTCGCCGCAGACGTCGAGGTAGCGGCGGTCGGCGCGGTGGTCCAGGTAGAGTCCGCGGGCGAGCAGGCCGGCCTCGACGGCCTGGAACACCCAGCCGCCGGGGTCGGTCAGGCCCTGGGTGAAGACCCAGGTGTGCACGGCCTCCAGCACGGCCTTGCGGGCGGCCTCGGCCGGGTCGTACTTGCAGGCGAATCCGGCCGCGTACAGGCCGAGGCGGGGGTCGTGGACGAGCGCGGCCACGCAGGGGGCGAACTCCGAGGGCATCTCGACGAGGTGGAGGTCGAGCGCGGATCCGGCGAGGTCGTCGGTGAGGCCGGGCACGCTGGCCGGGTCGATGCCGCGGGCCGGCCCGTCGAGGTGCCACCACAGCTCCAGGGCGTCGCGTTCGACGATCTCCAGCAGGCCGCGTTCGGCCGCGTCGTCCAGGCCCTGGCCGGTGGCGATGCCCGCGTAGTTGAGGTGGTGGGTGCGGGGCAGCGAGCGCAGGCCCCCCTGGCGCCAGTTGAGGTGGGTGAGCGCGACGGGCGCCCAGACCTCGGCGGTCGTGCCGTCGGGCAGGCGCTCGGCGCCGCGCGTCCACAGGGCCGGGGTGTCGTCGGTGAGGGGGCGGTAGGGGAACCTCTCCCGGGCGTACTGCCAGGGCGCGTAGGCCGGCAGGTCGTCCGGTCCGTACAGCCGCAGTCCCTTGCCGGCCAGTTCGGCGGCCGTGGCGTGCAGCGGGGCGTCCGGGTGGCCGGGCGGTGGTACGCGGTTGCCGCAGTAACGTTCCACCCCCTCGGCCACCGCGGCCAGGCGGGCCTGTTCGGGGTCGCCGAAGGTGGTGCCCAGGGAGACCCGGTCGGCGGGCCACAGACCGAGTCTGCGCGCGTCGGATATCTCGGCCGTGAACGCGGTGTAGCGGGGCGGCGCGCCCGCGGGGTGCTCGACGGGCTTGACCTTGCGGACGACGCCGCAGACGGGGTCGACCAGGGCCTGAAGCGGCAGCGCGGTCATCGCGGGATCTCCTCGGCGGGTTCGGTG
>NZ_JAKMAY010000564.1:0-1419 GCF_022015835.1 Streptomyces sp. ICN903
GAGCGGGGGAGGCGAGGGGGCGGCGCGGCCCGAGGACCCGGCCGGTGCCGAGATCCGGGCGTCCCACCTCCGGAGGCGGTGCGACGAGACCGTCACCCGGCTGGCCGGACTGCGCGCCCGGGGGCGCACCGGGGAGGCGCACGCCCTGCTGTGCGAAGCCGCGGGCCGTCCCGCCCCCCTTCTGCCGGTGCTGGTCGAACGCCTGGAGCGGGCCGGTATGGACGCCGACGCGGCGGACCTGCTGTGGGAGGTCGCGAGCCTGCCGCCCGGCCCCCTGGCCGAGGCCGCCGCAGCGCTCGCCGCCGCGGGCCGCGCCGAGGACTGCGGACGGCTGCTGCGGCAGGCGGCCGCGCGCCCGGCGCAGGAGGTGGCCGCGACCGCGCTCGCCCTGTGCGGGACGGGCCTCGGCTCCGGGGCCGTCGAACTGCTGTCGGCAGTGGTCCGGGCCCGGCGTCCGGAGGAGGCGGCCGAGACCGTGGCGGCCGACCCGGCCGCCCTGACGCCCCTGCTGCTGGCGGCCGCGGCACGGGTCTCCGACCGCCGCCGCAGGGACATCGAGGGGGTGCTGGCCCGGGGACGCCCCGCCGCCCGCCGGTGACCGGCCCGCACGTGCCCGCGCCCGCCCGCATCCGGCCGTCCGGCCGTGTCCGGGACACCCCGGCGCGGTCGCGCCGCCCGCCTCAGCCCGCCACCAGCTCCTCCAGCAGGGCCGGCAGCGCCCGCCCGATCGGCTCGCGCACCACCCGGTCGGCCAGCGCGTCGTACGGCGTGGGCTCGGCGTTGACGATCACCAGCCGCGCACCGTGCTCGGCGGCGATCCCGGCCAGCGAGGCGGCGGGCTGCACCTGCAGGCTGGTGCCGACCGCGACGAACACCTCGCACGCCCTGGCGATCGCCAGCGCCTCACCCAGCACCTGCGGGTCCAGTGCCTCGCCGAACATCACGGTGGCCGACTTCAGGATGCCGCCGCACCGCAGGCACTCGGGGTCCGCGACCCCGGCCCGCACCCGCTCCAGCGCCCGCTCCATCTCCGAACGCGCGCCGCACCCGGTGCACACCACGGCCCGCGCGGTCCCGTGCAGCTCCAGCACCTTGCGCTCGGGCATCCCGGCCATCTGGTGCAGCCCGTCGACGTTCTGGGTGATCACCCGCACCGGCACCCCGGAGCGCTCCAGGCGCGCCACGGCCTCGTGCGCGGCGTTCGGCCCGGCCCGCAGCGCCGGGCTCTCCAGCCGCATCCGCCAGGAGCGGCGGCGGATCTCCGGATCGTTCATGTAGTGGTCGTAGGTGACGAGCTTCTCGGCCTCGGGGTCCTTGCGCCACACCCCGTTCGGGCCGCGGTAGTCGGGGATCCCGGAGTCGGTGGAGATCCCCGCGCCGCTCAGGAGGGCCACCAGCGGCCTCCGGCCCGCCCCGGCC
>NZ_JAKMAY010000565.1:0-1413 GCF_022015835.1 Streptomyces sp. ICN903
CCCCTGGGCCTGGCCCCCTCCCCCAACCCGGCCACGTATACGACGAACCCCCATGTGCAGATCGATCCACTGGGGCTCTCTCCGTGCCCACCCGAACTCGACAGGCGACCTCGGCCACCGAGCCATGGGCAAGGGAACGGAAATGACTGGGCCGCGAACGTGACCCAGAGAGGAAGAACGGACAATTCCCAGGTCATCTCGGGACACGGATATTACGAGATGGGCGCGGGCGACATGATCGTGCCGCCTGGCACATGGCTCAAGTTCTATGTCGAAGACGGTGGCCGCCTCAAGGATTCGATAGGGTTCGAAATCGAGACCGGAGGAAACAGAAACCCCACTGAGACATTCGGCCCCGGAAAGAGTCTCCCAAATTACACCGTGGACGTCCCCAGGGATCTGAACACCAGCAGCAGATCGATAACGGTGAATGCACCGACTCGCCTTAGCGAGATAGTGAACGAGGGCATGGGGGCAGTGCACGTGGTAATCTGTCGCGAACACAAGAGCCCCTGGTGAGGCAGTATGACCTATTATGCAGACCTAACACCATATTCATACGACGAGGTTGACTCCAGTAACACTCTCCTGAACGTGGGATGGCTTTCGCGCGAGCACGGATACAGAACTGGAGAAGCTCCGGAGGGGCTCATCGAAGCTCTGGCAAAGCTGGCAGAGAGAAAAGTTAACATGCAGCGCGGCATGCATTTCTGCGAGCTATGTCCAAGTTTCGAAGTGGCCAGGGAAAACACTTCCCGAGGAAACACCTTCATCGGTAGCGGAGAAATCCGGGTGCCGGGGCGTGAAGGAGCCGTCTACGCCGCCCCCGCTATGATCGTTCACTACGTGGAGAGCCACGCCTACCTGCCACCCGAGGAATTTATCGAATCGGTCCTCGCCCTGGGCTCAAGCTGAAGCACCTCCCTCAAATATGGGGTTCACTGGGCGCCCGATCCTCGACCGGCATTACAAAAGGAAGCATATGAAGGGCCTGAATCCGTAAGGATGAAAGATTTCCTGATTCGGTGACCGGGTCGGTCAGACCACCACCTCACCCGATCTGCCCCACCCGGTCGCCCTCACCTGGGACCACGACGGCCTCACCCCCCTGGCCCAGACCGAACGCCTCCTCGACCCCGCCGACCAGAGCGAGATCGACCGGCGTTTCTTCGCCATCGTCACCGACCTGGTCGGCGCCCCCACCGAACTCGTCGACGAGACCGGCCGCATCGCCTGGCACACCCGCACCACCCTGTGGGGCACCACCACCTGGAACCGCGACGCCACCACCTACACACCCCTGCGGTTCCCCGGCCAGTACCACGACCCCGAGACCGGCCTGCACTACAACTACTTCCGTTACTACGACCCGGCCACCGGCCGCTACACCACCCCCGACCCCCTGGGCCTGGC
>NZ_JAKMAY010000566.1:0-1413 GCF_022015835.1 Streptomyces sp. ICN903
GGACGGGGGTTGGGTCCGGTTCCGCTTCCGGGTCCGGCCGTGGAGGGTGCTCGGGTTCCGGCGGACGGCCCGCCCCCGTGTGGGGCGGTCCGTCCGCTGCTTGTAGCACGGCTGTCACCTATTTGTTTTGTGTCGGAACAAAAAGGCTGCGAGACTTGTTCGTGTTCGGAGCACACCGACTCCGTTTCTTTGTCCTGCTGCGCATCCACCCCTCGCGTCGAAAGGCTCTCCCATGCCCCTGGCCCTGCTCGCTCTCGCGGTCGCGGCCTTCGGGATCGGCACCACCGAGTTCGTGATGATGGGCCTGCTGCCCAACGTCGCGGACGACCTGGGCGTCTCCGTACCCACCGCCGGCCATCTCGTCTCCGCCTACGCCATCGGCGTCGTCATCGGCGCCCCGCTCCTGGCCGCCGTCGGGGTCCGCGTCCCGCGCAGGCGGATGCTCATCGCCCTGATGGGCCTGTTCACCCTCGGCAACCTCGCCTCCGCCCTCGCCCCCGGATACGGCACGCTGCTGGCCGGGCGGGTGCTGGCCGGGCTGCCGCACGGCGCGTTCTTCGGCGTCGGCGCGGTAGTCGCCGCCCGCCTGGTGCGGGAGGGACGGCAGGCGCGGGCCGTGGCCACGATGTTCCTGGGGCTGACCGTGGCCAACATCGTCGGCGTGCCCGGCGGTACGGCGCTGGGACAGCAACTGGGGTGGCGTGCGACGTTCCTGGTCGTCACCGTGATCGGGCTGGTCGCGATGGGGGCGCTGGCGGCGCTGGTGCCGTATCTGCCGCTGGAGCGGCGAGGCGGTGTTGCGGGGGACGCTGGTGCTGGTGGCGGTGCGGTGCGTGAGCTGCGCCGCGAGGTGCGGGCGCTGGGGGACCGGCAGGTACTGCTCGGGCTGCTGACGGCGGTCTTCGGGTTCGCGGGCGTCTTCGCCCTCTACAGCTACCTCGCCTCGATGGTCACCGAGGTCACGGGGATGGCCGAGTCGTCGGTGACGGTCGTGCTGGCTCTCTTCGGTGTCGGCATGACGCTGGGTGCGCTGGCCGCGGGACCGCTGACCGACCGTGCGCTGCGGCCCACGCTGTACGGGGCGCTGGGAGCGCTGGCGCTGGTGCTGGTGGCGTTCCGGTTCACCGTCCACGTGCCGTGGGCGGCGATGGCGACCGTGGTGGTGATCGGTGCGGTGGGGTTCATGACCACCACGCCGCTGCAGATGCTCGTGATGGAGAAGGCGCGCCACGCGCCGACGCTCGCCGCGGCCTCCAACCACTCCGCGTTCAACCTGGCCAACGCGGGCGGCGCGTGGGCCGGTGGTACGGCCATCGCGGCGGGCTGGGGGTGGACGTCCCCGGCGCTGGTGGGCGCGGGCCTGGCGGTGGTGGGTCTGGTGATCGCCGTGGTGGCGGGGGTGCTGGACCGGGT
>NZ_JAKMAY010000567.1:0-1394 GCF_022015835.1 Streptomyces sp. ICN903
ACCCAGCCCCAGCCCCGCCGCCGTCGCCCGGACCGCCGCCGGCCCGCGCCCACTCACCGCGGCACGTTCCGGGTCGCACTCCAGCCCGGCGGCGCCCCGCGTCCTTCCGCTGCTCACCGCGCGCCCGCTCGCCCTGAACACCCGGGCTCCGCAAGGGGTGGCGCCGCCCTCCGCTCCCCGCCCCGGCGGGCGTACTGCCGTGGTGGCGGCGCGCTGGCCCAACGCGCCGGCCGCCTCCCGGGACCACTCCGCGCCGCCCGCGGGCAAGCCCGTACGACCGGCGGGGACGCGGATCCAGCGGGCCGCGTCCCCGCCCGTACCGCCCGGCCCCGAGTCGCCCGGCGCGCGGGGCGCCGGATCGCCCGGTTCCGGCCGGCGTGTCCCGGTGGTCCGGCCCGCTCCGCCCCGCGGACGGACCCCCGGGGCCGCCCCGGCCGCCGCCGTACCGGCGCGCTCCCTGCCGGTGACCGGCCCGCAGCCGCCGGCGCTCGCCGACCGTCCGCCGACCGCACCGGCACCGGCACCGGCACCGGCACCGGCGGGGGACGTCCCCGTGGTCCGGCCACGGACCGCCGCACCGGCCCCCGGGCCGGCGGGCGGCGGAACCGGCCGGGCGGCGCCCCCGGTCCAGCGCACCGCCACAGGCGCCGGCGCCGCCGTGCCCGCGGGCGCACCGGCCCGGGAGGCACCGGCGCGCGGCCGGCCGCGGTCGGCCTCCGCGCCGCCCGCGCCCGCCGCGCCGCCCGTCCCCGGCAGGGGCGCGGCCCGTCCCCACGAGGCGCCGCAGGACCCCGGCCTCGACCTGGACGACCTGGCGCGCCGTCTGCTCGACCCGGTGGCCCGGCTGCTCCGCACCGAGCTGCGGCGCGGCCGGGATCGCACGGGCCGCCCCTACGACGGACGCCGCTGAAGGCACGGAACGAAGGACGGACGACGGACCGATGACGGACAGCATCTTCGCGACGAGCGTGTTCTTCCGGCTCGCGATCGGCGGCGACGACCTGGGCGCCTTCCACACCTGCACCGGCATGGGCGCCGAGGTCGAGATCGAGAGCTACGCCGAGGGCGGCAACAACGGCTTCACCTGGAACCTGCCCGGGCGCGTGACCTGGTCGAACATCACGCTCACCCGGCCGGTCACCGCGGACACGGTGAAGATCGGCCGCTGGCTCGACGAGACGCTGCGGCGGGTGGAGCCCAAGGAGGGCGAGATCGTGGCGCTGAAACCGGACCTGACCCCGATCGTCGGCTGGCAGGTGTTCGGGATCGTCCCGGTGCGCTGGCAGGGCCCGTCCTTCGATCCCTCCAGTTCCCAGGCGGCGGTGGAGACCCTGGAGATCGCCCACGAGGGGCTGCGCCCCTCCTGACAACCGCTCACCCACGCCCCCGGGCAC
>NZ_JAKMAY010000568.1:0-1387 GCF_022015835.1 Streptomyces sp. ICN903
GCACAGCACCGCGGCCCGGCCCCGGCGAGCGCGACACCGCACCCACCGCGACCGGGCCGCACCACAGCCCCCGCAGACCCCTCGCGGACTACCCCGCCTACTCCGCCTACTCCGTGGCGATCGCGTTCAGCACATTCATCCGGCCCGCCCGGAACGCCGGCACCAAAGCCGCCACCAGACCCACCACCGCGGCCCCGAAGAACACCCCCACGATCGTCGGCCACGGCACCTGGAGCACCTTCAGCCCCTCCAGCGCCAGCAACCGCTGCGCCGCCACACCCCAGCCCAGACCGAGCCCCAGACCCAGCAGCGCACCGAACAGAGCGATCACCACCGACTCCAGCCGGATCATCCGCCGCAACTGCCGCCGCGACAGACCGATCGCACGCATCAGACCGATCTCACGCGTCCGCTCCACCACCGACAGCGCCAGCGTGTTCACCACGCCCAGCACCGCCACCACGATCGCCAGCGCCAGCAGCCCGTAGACCATGTTGAGCAACTGCCCCACCTGGTCCTCCAGCAGCTCCTTGTAATCCGCCTGATTACGGACCTCGTACTGCGGGAACGCCTCCAGCTCACCCTTCAGAGCCGCGTACGCCGCATCCTCCTGCCCCTCCTCCGCCTTCGCGAACAGCATCATGTTCAGCGGCATCCGGTCCTCGGGCACATACCGCTCGGCCGTCGCCGTGCTCAGGTACATCGCGCCCTGGTCCACACTCGTGTCCGCCGCCGTGACCGCCCGCACCACCAGCTCCGCCGTACCACCGGCCGCGAAATCCACCTCGACCCGGTCGCCGACCTCCACACCGTGCGCCTTCGCGAAATCCTCCGGCACCGACATCGAATCCCGCTCATACGCCGCCGGCAGCTCACCCGCCACCGTCTCCACCCGCAGATCCTCGGCATACGTAGGAGAAGCCGCCGTCACCGACTCCTTCACCGACTCCCCGTCCGGACCCGTCAGACGCGCCTCCAGCCACCGGTACTCGGTGACATGCGCCACCCCCTCCGTGGCACGCACCCGCTCCACGACCTCCGGCACCACCGGCTGACCCGCACCCGACTGCAGGATGAAGTCCGCCCCCACCGAACGGTCCAACTCGTCACCGGCCGACGCCACCAGCGACGCACCCACCACCGACAACGACGACACCAGCGCCAACCCGATCATCAGCGCCGCACCCGTCGCACCCGTACGACGCGGATTGCGCAGCGCGTTCCGCTCCGCCATCCGCCCCACCGGACCGAACACCCGCAGCACCACCGCACCCAGCGCCCGCACCACACCACCCGCCAGCAGCGGACCGATCAGCACGAAACCCACCAGCGTCAGCACCACGCCCAAGGCCAGGAACAACGACCCGCCCGCGGCCTCCTCCGACCC
>NZ_JAKMAY010000569.1:0-1368 GCF_022015835.1 Streptomyces sp. ICN903
CACCAGCCCCGCCCGCTCCCCCAGCCGGGAGGTGACCACGGTCAGATGAGCGGTGCTGCGGGGCATCGCCCGCTGGTAGAGCAACTCGCGCACCCCGGTGACGAACGGGGCGCCGGCCAGGTCGCCCGCGATCATCAGCACTCCGGGGTTGAGCACGGTGACGACGGTGACCAGCACCTCCCCCACCCGGCGCCCCGCCTCCCGGGCCAGCCGCACCGCGTCGGGCTGCCCGGCCGCCAGCAGCTCGCGCACCCCGGTGCCGGACGCGGCCGGGATGCCGGAGCCGGTCAGCCGCGCCGCCAGCGCCCGGCCGCTGGCGACCGCCGCCAGGCAGCCGTACGAGCCGCACATGCACAGCGCGTCGGGCCGGTCGTGCAGCCTGATGTGCCCGATGTCCCCCGCGCCCCCGTCGATGCCGCGGTACATCTCGCCGTCCACCACCAGCCCCGCGCCGATGCCGGTGGAGACCTTGACCAGCAGGAAGGCGCCGCAGTCGCGCCAGCCGGTGCGCTGTTCGGCGTACGCCATGAGGTTGGCGTCGTTCTCCACCAGCACCACGGGGCCCTCGCCGTCCGCGCCGGTGTGCCGCAGATACGCCCGCCGCATCCGCTCCGGGATCGGGTAGCGGTCCCAGCCCGGCATGATCGGCGGCTGGACCACCTGCCCCGACTCCCACTCCACCGGCCCCGGCACCGACACCCCGATGCCGCAGACGTCTCCCGGCCCCGCCCCGGCCCGCTCCAGCAGCGGCGGGAACCACCTCGCCACCCGGTCGATCACGTTCTCCGGGCCGTCCTCGATGTTCAGCGGCCCGGTGTGCTCGGCCAGCACCCGGCCGTTGAGGTCCAGCGCGGCAGCCAGCCCGTGCCTGGTCTCCACGTCCACGGCGAGGACCACGGCGTGCGAGCCGTCGAACTCCAGGCGGTTCGACGGACGCCCGCCCGCCGGGCCGCCCACGGGCACGGTGGCGCCGTCGCGGATCCAGCCCGCCCCGAAAAGCTGGTCGAGGCGGTGGCCGACGGTGGATCGGGACAGTCCGGTGGCGCGCTGGAGTTCGCCGCGGGTGGTCGCCTGCCCGCCGCGGATCAGTCGCAGCAGATGTCCCGCGCTGGATTGGTTCCCGGTCATACGGCCATCTTCTCCGTACCTTCCGGCCGCCGCCGTCCCGCCCCTGCCGAAAGCCCTGCTCAGCCCCCGTCCGCCGTGCGCGACCGCCGCCTCCCGCGCCCTCCTGTGTCGGGTCTCACAGCATCACTTCTGCCTTTTCGCGAGACAGAACCCTAGGCTTATGGAGGCGTAACCTAGGAGTCGTACGGACACCGGAGTTCTCGTGGAGCGCGTCGCCCAGTCCACCGACACCCCCATATC
>NZ_JAKMAY010000057.1:0-24334 GCF_022015835.1 Streptomyces sp. ICN903
ACACCCTGCCCACCCCCGCCGACCGCCTCTACCTGGTCCTGTCCGAGCCGCCCGCCGAGGAGTGGTCGGTCGACGCCGTCCACGAGGTCTTCGGCGTCCGGGTCCTCTGGCGCACCCCCGGAAGCTGGGGCGGTCAGGACACGGAAAGCGCCCTGGGCTCCGGCCAGGCATGACCCCGGTACCGGGAACGACCCGCACGATCTGAGGCACGAAAGGTCCGCCGCGCCCTTGAACAGCGGTGTTCCCCTCCACGAGGTGTCGCGGTGGATGGGGCACGCCTCCATCAGGGTCACGGCGGACCGCTACGGCCACCTCACCGCCGACGGCAGCGAGCGCTGCCGGCAGGTGCTCGGGGCCGTCTTCGACGGCACCGGATCAGCGGATGCCGAGCGCGCGCAGGGCGCGGTGCTGACTCGGTGCTGGCTTTGCCGGGAAGAGGATGTAGCAGATGCCTCCCGTACCGCTTCTGACCCGGCCGTTCGCGTCGTAGCGCTTCGTCCTCAGCCAGATGTTCTCGAACTGCTACAACGCGCCGTACCAGAAGCGGTACCGCACGGCAAACGACCAGCTCAACGGCGTGGGCCCGTCCCCCGCGGAAGGGCCCACGCTGCCCCCGTGCTGACTCGGTGCTGACCCCCGTTGCCGTCCGTTCCGGTCCGCTCGGGCCCGCCGTGCTGGTTCGGTGCTGACTCCGCCCACCGGCCCGGGACATCGGCGCCCTACCCGCACCACACTCCCCCACTCAGACGGCCAACCTCTCACCGAGGGTGACCGACTACCAGAGGAACGGACAACGCCTTTGGCGCGGCCGCTCCTCCTCCATACCTTCGTCTTCACCAGAGGATCAAGTCATCCGGAGGCATCATGACCGAGCCGCTCTGGGACGTCGCCGCCCTGGCCGAGTTCCTCGGAAAACCCGTCTCCTGGATCTACGACAACCACGCCAAAGAAGCCATCCCCAGCTTCCGCATCGGCCAGCAGTTGCGCTTCTCCCCCGTCGAAATCCGGGAATGGATGGAGCGCAAGTGCCGTGCAACGAGGTGAGCAACACGCATTCCACGGCCTGCCCCCCTGCGACTGGATTTTTCCCTCAACAGCGCGCCGTACCGGACCACAGCAGCAGACAGGCTCGATGCGTTCTGGCCACAGCTGCTCTTGTATCGAATGCTGATGAGACAGCAGGAAGGGGCAACTTGCAGGACGACTTGCTGGTGGTCGAACTCGACTTGGAGAGCGGATGCAAGGTGCATGCCGCCGAGCGGCCGGTGTAGCGCCGCTGCGCCCATGGGCGCAGCGGCGCTACACCCGCTGTGTGCTTCCACCGATTCCACAATTTCGAGGTCCCGAAAGGGACCCGGGTACCGCTGGTGATCCACGGACGCCTGAGCGGAAGGGTCCGACCGCACTTCGCGCATCCGGCCGGAAAGCCTTGGCCGGCGGCCGTCATCCCAGGACGGTCTGGCACCTCACCACCAAACCCCTGGCCTGATCGCCGCCAGCAACCGCGGCCTCTCCTTCCTCTCCGCGCAGGGAAGCGTGGCCGCGTACCTGACGTACTGGCTGGAGAACGTCGCCGTCCACCACCTCCGCGAGAACACCCACACGCGGTACGCCGCCTGCGTCGATCGGTACCTGATCCCCGGCCCGGTTGAGGAAGCTGGCCAAGCTCACTGCCAGGGACGTCCGGACTTGACTCAACCAGCTCCGCGCCACCTGCCAGTGCTGCACGCGCGGCATCGACACCCGGCGCGACCAGCCCCGCTGCTGCGCCGCCGGCCAGTGCTGCCGCAAGCTGCTCTCCCCGCTGACACTCACCTACATCCACTCCGTCCTCAAGTCCGCCCTGGAGCACGCCGTCCGCGAAGAAGAGATCCCGCGTAACGTCGCCCGCAATGTCCGCACCGGCACCCCACGGCCCCGACGCTTCGAACCCCTCACCTCCGACGAGACCCGCCGGCTCCTCACCACAACCCAAGGCCACCAGCCACACGCCCTGTTCGGACTCGCTCTTCACACCGGGCTCCGCAAGGGCGAACTCCTCGGCCTGCACTGGGAAGACCTCGACCTCGGCACGGGCACCGCCGCCATCCGCCGCACCCTGCAGCGCACCAGCGCAGATGGCATGTGCGATGGGTGACGAACGAGTCGCCCGTAACAGTCAGTGACAATCCGATCCTTCAGAGGTGGGCCGACCTCGTGGACCGTGAGGCCGCCTTGCGGATCGATCCGGGCGACTCGATCCTCGTCGACCCCGACAGTCGGGTTGATCCACGGCTGACGCTGTACACGACGCGCTCGGCGTACGCGAGACTTGCTGCCTCGACGCGGAAGAACTACGCCACCGACTCGTGCCTGTTCTTCAACTTCCTGTGGCAGCGCGGCAAGAGCTGGGACGAGGGGACCGCCGAAGACCTGCTGGACTTCGAGGACTGGCGCCGGTGGTCGCCGCGGAATCCGCAACGGATCGGCGGCTCGAAGTGGAACCGCGAGTTGGCGGCGCTGCGGCGGCTGTACAAGTGGGCGGTGGGCATGCGGTACATAGCCGTGAGCCCGGTGGTCGAGCGCGAGGTCATGGGCCGTCACGGGCAGATGATCAGCGTTCCCGCCGCCCGTGCGAAGGATGCCCGCGCTAGCAACGCGAAGTGGCTCACGCCGAGGGCGTATCGGATGTGGCGGAACGTCGGCCTGCGCGGCTACACGCCGGAAGGCCGCCAGGACCCCTCGTTCCGGGGCCGGAATGACGACCGTAACGCGGCCTACTCCGACGTGCTGTTCTCATCCGGGATGCGGCGCACGGAGGGCGGGTCGCTGTTGACCATCGAGATGCCGGACCTGGTGGGCGCCGCGCGGAACTACTACGACGGGAAACTGGCCAAGGAGGCGACCAAGAGCAAGCGGGAGCGGACCTTCTGGGTCTCGGCGGAGTCGCTGCGGTCGACGGAGACTTACATCCGGACCTCGCGCCGGGCGGCGATCCGCCGGGCCCAGGCCAAGGGCCGCTACGAGGCTATGCGGGACGTGTGGATCGTGACGAGCCGCTCCGGCTTCGAACAGCGTGACCTGCACTTGGTGGACGAGTCGGGGGAGATGTTCGAGCGGAACCTCACCACGCTGGACGTCGAGGAGAGGCAGAGGCTGTTCATCGAAGGGGAGGGCGGCCCTAGTACTCCAGTCGCAGATCGCTATCGCTGCTGGTCACAGGCACCTTCTCAAGGCTATTCGGCTGCCGTGGCGCCTGGTGCCGGAAGTTCGTAACCTTCACCGCGGCGGCCCGTTGCGATTGTCATGCAGGATGTGCGGCCCGACGTCTGGTCGGCGGAACTGGAAGAGGTGCTCGTTCGGGTCGGTCATCGGTTCGGGCGAGTGGACCTGCGGCGGCAGATGAGGGCCTATGTGAACGGTCTGCTCGGCCTGGTGGGCCGGAAGAACAGCTGGCAGCTGGCCGAGTACGTAGGCCACCGCACCCCTGCGGGCCTGCAGAATCTGCTGAACCGTGCGCGCTGGAGTCCTGACGAGGTGCGTGATGACCTGCAGGAGTATGTCGCCCAGAAGCTTGGGGAGCCGGGCGGTGTGCTGATCATCGACGACACCGGCTTCCTGAAGAAGGGCACCGTCTCGGCTGGCGTCCAGCGGCAATACTCGGGGACCGCAGGCCGCACGGAGAACTGCCAGATCGGGGTCTTCGCCGCCTACGCTTCCCAGCGGGGACGAGCGCTGGTGGACCGGGAGTTGTATCTGCCGAAGTCCTGGACGGCGGACCGGGACCGCTGCGGGGCGGCGAAGATACCCGAGGACCGTGACTTCGCCACCAAGGGTGATCTGGCCAAAGTCATGATCCAGCGGGCCCTGGCCTCGCCACTGCCCATCGCCTGGGTGACCGCGGACTCGGCCTATGGCCAGGAATGGCGGTTGCGGCGGATGCTGGAGGAAGCTGGCGTCGGTTACGTCCTGGCCGTCCCGAAATCCCAGCCCGTCCCTGCGCTGGGCCGGATCGATCTCGTTACCGCCCAGGCGCCGGACGAGGCCTGGGAGCGTCATTCTTGCGGTGAGGGGGCGAAAGGGCCGCGCGTCTACGACTGGGCTGCGGCGAAACTGCTGGCCGTCTACGACTTCGATGGCGATCAGCCCACGCACGACCGGTGGGTCCTGGCCCGCCGCAGCCTCGCCCGGCCGGAAGAGATCGCCTACTACCTCGCCTACGCACCTGTCGGCACAGAGGTTTCCGAACTGGCCCGGGTAGCCGGCAGCCGGTGGGCGATCGAGGAATGCTTCCAGGCCGCAAAGAACGAATGCGGCCTCGACCAGTACGAGGTCCGCCGCTATCCCGGCTGGTACCGGCACATCACTCTCGCCATGCTGGCTCGCGCCTTCCTCGCGGCCATGTCCGCCACTGCAACGACGGCAAGGGGGGCCGCAGAAACGGTTCCGGTGCCCTTGCGCCCCTCACCGTGGCAGAAGTCCGGAGGCTCCTGGCAGTTCACCGTCCCCCACCGGCACACCGGCGGAAAGCCGATCACGCGTTGAGCTGGTCCTGGTGGCGGCGTCGCCACCAGGCAACCGCACGACGCTGTCACTACCGTCGCCGCCGCAGTGAAGGTTACGAACTTCCGGCACCAGGCGCCACGGCAGCCGAATAGACTTGAGAAGGTGCCTGTGACCAGCAGAGATAGCGAACTGCGACTGGAATATTAGCAAGCCGCCATCACCACCCTCAGCAACACCCCCCAAGCCCAACGTCGCTCCGTAGGGCTCGTAACACGATCTTGTGATGTTGCCCTGGTCGGCGTGACCGCTGGAATGATTCGGCCGTTTGCAAGGGGTGAGCAGCAGGCCGTGGATCGTGGACGACGAGTTGCGGGTGCTGATCGAACCGCTGCCGCCCTGGCCCGAGCGGGCGCCGGAACCGGTGGACGACCGGCGGTGCCTGCAGGGCATTCTGTACGTCTCTACAACGACATCAGCCGGCAACTACTGCCGTCGGAACTGGACTTCGGCTCCGAGCAGACCTGCTGGCGGAGACTGAACCGCTGGCACGAGGCCGGTGTCTTCGACCAGTTGCACCATATGCTGCCGGCGAGGCTGCATGCGGCCGGCGAGCTGGGCTGGTCGCGTGTCTGTGTGGACGCTTCCCACATCCGCGCGGAAAAGAGGGCTCCGGGACCGGTCCGTCACCGGTCGACCGCGGGAAGACGGGCAGTAAGCACCATCTGATCTGCGACGGACGCGGGTCCCCGCTCAAGGTCATCACCACCGCCGCCAACGTCAACGACGTCACTCAGACCCTCGCCCTGGTCGACGGCATCCCACCGGTGGCCAGCAGGCCCGGCCGCCCCTGTCACCGGCCCGAGGCCCTGCTCGGCGACCAGGGCTACGACTCCGCCCCCAACTGGCGCGAACTGCGCAGACGCCGGATCCTGCCGGTGATCTCCCGCAAGGGCGCCCCGAACATCGCCGGCCTGGGCGCCCTCCGCTACGTCGTCGAACAGGCCGTCTCGCTGCTCCACCACTTCGAGCGGCTCGCCGTCCGCTGGGAACGACGCCTCGACCTGCACGACGCCCTCATCTCCCTCGCCTGCGGCTTCGTCTGCTGGAGACGCCTCAACAAGCCCCACTCATGATCGTGTTACGGGCTCGTAGCACCGGCTTCCCTTCCAGCAACGCCGACGGCCCTGCGAGATGCCTCGCAGGGCCGTCGGCGTCCGACTGCGTTGCCGTCAAAGCACCTGGGCTGTAGCCACCAAGGGACCCCGACCTCGGAATTCAAGAATCCATGAGGATGACATTAAACGCCACCGGACCATTTCCATGACCAAGCGTGGACCAGACGCTCCCGACTGACTCCAGCGTATCCATCAGGAGAATTTTATCACGCTTCCCACTCTCTTTCAGAAGAAGGTCGCGTTCAGTGATCACCGTCAGGTACTTGGACCGCGGAGGAAGCCAGCTAAGATCCTGCAGACAATCCTCAAGGGCAGACCAGTTATTTCCAAAATAATCAGGAAACTGGAACGCCCGAGCGAATTCCTGCATGACTCCCACTTGATTCATCATGCTTGCCCCGGAGAGAACTACTACAAGTGAGTCGTCGTCCGCTCCCGACGTCACGCACTGAACCTCAATACCAACGTCAGAGGAGTGCACCCACGGCTCCCGCGGCGTCCACCACGGGTCAATACTCGCCTGCTCCACGACGCTCACCTATCTCATCCGATGGAAGTTCTGATAGTGGTCATTAGTGTAATACGCCGACCCGTCAGACCCCGTTACGAGCCTTTCAGGGCCACGGTTTACGCCAGGCGTGTGCGGGTTTACATCGTACTCATAATAGGAAATTGAATTCCCTTGAGCGTCAACCGATGGCAAATATCCTTCCTTATTTCCGAAGGGATGCATCTTACCTTGCCACTTCGGGAGGCCGTAGCCGGGCGGACCCACGCCGCCATGCGCATCGATGTAATCGAGTGTCTCCTGATCATTTCGCGGAGCCGGGCCCATGCGGATTTCGCCCACTGGACCACACGCAGATCCTCCACTGTTATGGACCAGTATCGGAGTAGCCCCCGCCAGCACATAGTACGTGTGCTCGCCAGGCGGCCGTCACCTGCATTTTCGCTGGTCAGCGAATTCCGGCCGGTCCGTAGGTGTGCGTGGAAGTGCCGTGCTGTGCGCCCCTGTTGCCGTCGGCGTTGCCGTCAGACGGCTGCGCGCGTGAGGGCGGTGGAGTGGGCTTTGGCCGGTGTCCTGCCCGAGTTGGGGTCGGGCATGGTCAGGGGGCCGTACGCTGGCCCGGCAACTCGGGCAGGCTGTGATCCTGCCCGGAATTTGAACGAGTGGCCCCCTGGCCTTGCCCGACGCGGGCCCCGGCCCGGGGAGGTGGGTAAAGCCCAAGACCGGGAAGTTAGGCGGGTATGCCGTCTGTCAAGACTGCGGTGACGGTGGTTGACGCGGCAACGGAGCCCCTGTCGAACTGTGAGTGTCGAGGTCACGGTCCAAGGGAGCTCCGTTGTCTGTTCAGTGTGCCACCGCGCCGCAGGCGCGGGGACGGTTTGGGGTGTGGCTGCCGGGCCAGTTGGGGGCGTTGACCCGATGGGTGCCGCCGCAACTGGTGGATGAGGTGGTCCGGGTCACGGGTCGCACCGAGCGTCGGGTGCGGCTGTTACCGGCCCGGGTGGTGGTCTACTTCGTGCTGGCCATGGTGTTGTTCGGCGACTGCGGCTACCGCGGGGTGTGGGCGGCGCTGACGGCCCGATGGCCGCACACGGCGGTCCCCGATCCCTCGACGGCGGCGCTGCGACAGGCTCGCCGCAGACTGGGACCGGAGCCGCTGGCGCTGCTGTTTGACCGGTTGCGCGGTGCGGTCGGCACTGCGGCCACGCCCGGGGTGTTCTGGCGGGGGCTGCGGCTGGTGGCCTGGGACGGCACCTGCCTGGAAGTGGCCGACAGCGAAGCCAACGTGACTCACTTCCGCCGGCACGCCTCCCGCACCACGCGCCCGGCTACCCCCAGGTGCGGCTGACCGCGCTGGTCGAGTGCGGTACCCGCGCGCTGATCGACGCGGTCTTCGGACCCCAGCAGTACACCGAGCTGCCGCAGGCTCGGGCCCTGTTGCCGTCGCTGCGGCCGGGGATGCTGCTGCTGGCCGACCGGGGTTACGACGGTTACGAGGCGCTGCGGGATACCGCGGGCACCGGCGCCGACCTGCTGTGGCGGGTGCAGAGCGGCCGCCTGCTGCCGGTGATCGAGCCTCTACCGGACGGCACCTACCTGACCCTGATCACCGAACGCCGCTCCGGGGACCGGCTGGCCCGGTGGCTGCACCGCGGCCGCATCGCCCCCATGCCCACCGGCCTGACCGCGCTGACCATGCGGGTGATCAGCTACCAGATCACCACCACTGCAGCGGACGGCGCCTGCCGCACGAGCACCGTGCGCCTGGTCACCACCCTGCTCGATGCCCAGCGTTATCCGGCCGCCGAGCTGGCCGCGCTCTACCACCAGTGCTGGGAGATCGAGACCGCCTATTTCGGGCTGAAGGTCACCCTGCGCGGCGCCGACCGCGTCCTGCGCTCCCGCACCGTCGACGGCGTCGAGCAGGAGCTCTACGCCCTGCTGGCCGTCTACCAGGCCACCCGGCGGGCCATCACCGAGGCCGCCACCGTTGCCGGTCTCGATCCCGACCGGTTGTCGCTGACCGTCGCGCTGCACACCATCCGGCTCACCGTGGCCAACGCCACCATCGGTGCTTCCTCGGTTTTGACCGCGGCCCTGGTCCACCCCCGCAACCTGGCCCCGGCCCGACGCCGCTCCCGCACCAGCCCCCGCTGCGTCAAACGCACCCTGTAGCCGTATGCCTACAACAAGACCAAGGGCAGCGTCGGACGCAAGGCCGCCGTGACGGTCACCGTCACTCTGACCTGCCACCCCACCACCGAACCACCCTAACTTCCCAGTCTTGGGGTAAAGCCCACGGAGCCGACCGCCCCCACGTCCGGACCTTCGGCTCAGCCAACTCCCCGCCATCGCCTTGCCGTCGGCCTGGCGTTCGCCGTGCGGGCGCGTCCGGCTCTCTCCGCGCTTCCGGTCGTCCGCTGTGCTGTCTTTGCGCGGCCTGGTCGCTGGCCGGCCCGCGGTGGCGGAGCCGAGAGCGGGCCGGGTGGGCGGCCGTGCCGCGCGCGATCCGCGTCAGCGGGTCGCCTTGAACAGGGCGTCGAACTCGTCGTCATCAAGGAACTCCTCGGCCACGCCCACATCGGCGTCACCGCCACCGTCTACGCCCACGTACGCCTCCGCCTCCAACGCGAAGCCATGACTGCCCTCGGCAACGCTCTCAACCGCCCCTGACCCACGCACGGAAACGGCGGGGAACACTGCTGATGTTCGCCGCCGTTGCCGTCAACTACTGCCGTCAGGGCAGGACGTAACGCCCCATAACGGTCATGAAGCGGCCCCGCCTCTTCGCCTGAGCGAAGAGGCGGGGCCACCCCTGTGGATGATCAGACGATTGGCTCGCCCGCCACTCCGCTAAATCCAACGAGTCCGTTCCTCTTCGCCATGTTGAGAATCTCCGGGAGATAGTCAAGTTGGCGGACCGAAAGGGTCAGGAGGACGTACTTGCCTGCATCGTCAGGCTCCTCCTCCAGGTCAAACTGAGACGGCTCCAGAACGTCGTTCACGTCCGGCCACCTAGCCAGCAATTCCTCCCGAAACCGCAACACGTCGGGGCTTACGGCGAGGGCGCTAGTGTCACCTTCAGCGAGGGCGTCAAAGACTTCCTCGGGGTCCCCGACGCAACGCTTCCAGAAGCCGAAGTCGCTACTCACTGGTCATCCTCTCAGGTTAGGGGTTGCAGATCGGACACTCTGTACTGCGACGGACTACCGAGGTTTCAAACCCGTACGTCTTCGCTAGCCATTCATCCTTCCTTCGCTGGCCCCTTGTGTAGTTCGATTTATTCACCTTCACCTCGTAAAGGTGAAGATTGCCGTTTGGCTGCCTGACCGCGATATCCACTTGACGAACGCCGTGGGGAGTCCAGAGTTCGAGCCCGTTCCCGTAGCTCTCGCTGTATATATCGGACTTCTTGTAGAACTTCTCAAACGTCGCCGTCATTTCATCAACACCGGCGGCACCCCTGGCTTTGTCGTGCTGACGGACGCCACAGTTGCTGTTGTGAACGAGTACCGGTGTCTGCCCCGCCAGCACATAGTACGTGTGCAGGTCTGCGACGGTGAGATTGTGCACCTCAAGGTGTCGAGCGTAGTGCTTGACGGCCGCGATCCTGACATGGCCACCGCTGCTTGTCTGCAGCCGCTGACCCGGCTGGAGGTCAGCGGCATCGACCCACTCACCCGTTGCCTCGATCCAGAAGGGATGGCCGTCAGTGGCGACGACGGACTGCTTTGCAGCAGCCTCGCCCTGCGTCTCGACTGCGATCTCCACGAGATCCTTATCGCCTCTGCCGACGATTTCTGCGGTGACGGCTTTACCGGAGATTTCACCCGTCCTCGGATCGGCAGCCATGACCTCGTCGCCGATCTCGACGTCCTCGATGGGTTTGGCCGTACCATCGGCCATCAGTACCAGCGTCCCCGGCGTGAAACTGTTGGATGTGAGACATTTCGCGGGAATACTGTCTCCGCGTCGTATCCCGCTCAGAATCGCCTTACCGAAGGTCTTCGCCAGCTTCCCCGCTCCTGCGCTGACGAAGGAGATCCCTAGGTCTATAAGGGCCGACTTGCACGCTTCCCCTGACCCTTTACCCAAGCAGTCGTAGTAGTCGCGCGCCCCGATTATCTCCAGAAAATCGGTGTCGGGGGTGGTGCCCAGCCATCCGAGGTGACCCACCGCTTGACAGAAACTGCTAGGGCTTCCCGTCATGGGTATGCACTGAGACCGTGCCCATTGCTCCACGTTGTGCTGGTAGTCGAGTTCATCACGGTAGGTGGGGAGTTCGGCGATCTCTTCTTCGGTGGGAACCGTGACTCCGCCGAGCACAATGCGATCCGGCTTGGGGGTGCTAACAGGTCCTCCGCCCACGAAACCGCCCAAACCACGGTTACTGGACCCGCTGCTACCAGAACCGCCCTTCTTGGGCTTGGGGCTGGGTTTCTTCGGACAGGCTTCCGAAGAACCGCCGGCACCACCGCAGGCGAGGATGAGGCCGGTGGGGTCGGACCAAGTGAGGGGGTTGTTGTTGGCGTAGGTGTAGCCGTGGATCTGCTGGGGGTCGGCGAGGTCCATGATCGGGTCGACGGAGATGAAACGACCGATCGCGGGGTCGTACTCGCGGGCGCCGAGGTGGGTCAGGCCGGTGGCGGTGTCGGTGGTGCCGCCGACGAAGCCCTTGGTGCCGGGCCAGACCTCCGGTTGCTCGCCACGCGAGCCGCCGAAGGGCAGGCTGCGACGCTGGGTCATCGACAGGTCGCTCGCGTCGATGGCGAGGTGGCCGGTGCCGTGGTGGTCGGCGATGGTGAAGGAGACCGTGCCGTCGTCCTCGATGACGGCCTGGTGGCCGCCGGGGAGGCCGACGTAGCGGGTGGCCTTCGGCTCCGTGGTGCCCTTGGCGAGGGTGACCTCTGTGTGGCCGAGGTAGAGGGTGGTCTCGGTCGGGGTGCGGCCGATGAGCCGGTTGCCGTCGGCGTCGTAGAGGTACTCGGTGACCTGGTCGTCCTCGCCCTCGACGGGTTCGGTGACCTTGGCCAGGTGTCCCTCGGGGTCCCAGGTCAGCCGCTGGGTGTCGCCGCCGAGCGTGCGGGCGGTGGTGTTGCCGGACTCGTCATAGCCGTAGCTGTCGCGGGCCGTTCCGGTCGGTCCGGTGGTGGTCACCGAGGCCAGTGTGTGCGGCTGCGGGTTGCCGGGCGCGGGGTAGTCGTAGGCCCGCTCGATGTCCTTGGCGGTGTCGCCGGTGGTGTCGTGCTGGGTTTCGGTCAGCCGGTTACCGGTCTTGTCGTAGGTGTAGGAGTGCCAGTAAGGGGCCGGGCCGCCGAGCACTCCGGCGCTCGGGGCGTCGGCGCAGGTCTGGGTGGGCTGTGCCCACGCTTGGGTGAGGCGGCGCAGGTAGTCGTAGGTGAAGCACTGGTTGTCGGTGCCGGAGCGGGAGACGTCGGTGATGGACAGGACGTTGCCGGCCTCGTCGTAGCGGTATGTGTTGTGCCGGTCGACGCCGTTGATGTCCTGCCGGTCCACACGGGAGGTGGCCAGGCGCTGGGTGCCCTGCTCGTAGGTGTTGGTGATCCAGGTCCTCGGGCTGCTGCCGGAGGAGCCGAGCGAGTACTGCAGTGGTTTGCCCGTGAGGCTGTAGGTGACGTCGGCGTCGTAGTCGCGCCCGAACACCGAGGTCGTCCGCAGAGTGCGGTTGTCGTAGAGGTAGGTGGAGCCGCCCCCGGGCAGGGAGCCTGCGGCCGAATAGCTGACGCCCCCGATCAGGCCGGAGGGCTTGTAGGAGGTGGCGGTGTGGTAGGTGCCCGCCAGGGCTCCTTCGGCGGAGGGGATCTCGACGGCGGTCCTGATCGGCCGGTAGTACCGGTCGTACATCGTCACCTTGGAGGTGTACGCGTTCCCGTCGTCGTAGCGGACGGCCTCGGCCAGGTGTCCCTTGGCGCCGCTGATGGTGTCGTAGACCCACTTGGCACGCAGTGTTCCCGTCGCCGAGCCCTCGCGCAGTTCGGTCTGGCGGCCCAGGCCGTCGTGGACGTGAGCGAGGGTGATGCCACGGGCGTCGGTGGCCGATGTCAGCAGGCTGCGGTCGTCGTAGCGGCTTGTCGTGGTGCCCTTGTCGGGGTCCTTGGCCGTGATCTGACGGCCGAGCTGATCGTAGGTGTATTCCCAGGTGTTGCCCTCGGGGTCTATGACCTTCGACAGCTCGCCCCGGGGGGTGTAGCGGTAGGCGGTGGTGTCGTAGGGGGCGTCGGCCGCGCGATGGTGGTGCTGGCGCAGTTCGGTGGTCTGCCCGCGAGCGTCGGTGAGGGTGGTGGTGGCAGTTCCTCCGGCGGGCGGGATGACGGTTGTGCGGTCGCCTCCGTACAGGGTCTTGGTGGTGTTCAGGACGGTGCCGCCGTCGCCGTTGCCGGCGATCTGCCGAACCTCGGTCTCCCGGCCGAGTCCGTCGTAGAGGTGGCGTGACTGGGTCTCCACCGACAGGGCGTTGTCCGGTGCGAAGAGGTTGATGCTCGGGTTGCCTTCGGCGTGGTACGGGGCGAAGGTCTTGGCTATCAGGCCGCGTTCGTCGTAGAAGGCGTCCGTGATGATCCGTCCGGCCTCGGGGCCGGGGGCCTGGGTCTGACGTTCGCGCAGGAAGCCGTCGTAGATGGTGTAGGTGATGTACTGGCCGCCGCTGTGGTTGGGGATCCTGTTGGCCACCGCGACCGGCTGGTTCTCGTTGACGTAGTAGACGAACTCGTGGTCGGGGACGGAGCCGGTGAGCTTGCCGGCCAGCCAGACCTTGCTGGAGCGGCCCAGTGCGTCGTAGGCGAAGGCGGTGCGGACGTTGTTGGCGTCGTAGACCGCACTGGGCTGGCCGCGCAGCGGCTCCAGTTCCGTGGTCGTGGTCAGTGCCGAGGTGCTGTCCCCTTCGACCGCGGGCGGCCCTGTCTCGGTCAGCTTCGTCGGGATGCCGGTGGTCGGGCTGTATGCCTTGGTCGTGGTGCGGCCGTCGGTGCGGGGGGTGCGGACCAGTGTGCCGTCGCCGGTGACGGTGAGGTTCGCGGTCAGGTCGGTGGTGGTCAGCTCACGGCCGTAGGAGTCGAAGGTCGCACCGGATTCCAGGTAGGTGGCCGTGGTTCCGTCGTGCTTCTTCAGCACCGCGCTCGCAGTGGCGTCGCCCTTGGTGGGGGCATCACCGTAGCCACCACCGTCGTAGGCGGTGCGGATGTCGGAGATGACGTCGCTGGAGCGGTCGGGCGTGGTGGCGCAGTCCTTGGTGACGGTCTCCACCCGGGAGGGCAGGGTGAGGATGTTCTTCTCGGTGTTGGTGGCGTAGGTGGTGCGGGTGCACCGGTTGTCGGCGGCGGTGGAGTTGTCGGCCCGGTCGTCCACTTCGGTGATGCGTCCGGCGACGGTGTCGTACGTTTTCGACGAGGATGTGATGCGCCACTGACTGCCGGCGCCGTCGTCCAGTGAGGTCCAGGTCCTGGTGTGCGATGTGCCGGTGAAGTTGGCGGTCACCGTGCCCCACTCTCGGACCTTCCTGGCGGTTTCGTGGCGCCAGGGCCGGTTAACCGTCTTGCCAAGGATCTTTCCGCCGGGCGCGGAGTAGGTGACGGTCTTGTAGGCGAACCCGCTGGCCGCCTCGTGGTCGGTGATGGGGTCGCCCTCTCCCTCGCCGAGGGAGACGGTGACGGTCTTGGTGGTGTCCCCGGAGGTGTCCTTGCGGTCGCCGTGCATGCCGCGCAGGAAGTAGGTGTCCTGCTGCGTCTCCATGCTGCCGGTGTCCTGCCCACCGGTCTGCACCCGCACACGCCCGTAACCGCGCCACTGGGACCAGGTCTTGTGCTTCTCCTTGGTCAGGCCGTCGTCATCGTCGTAGTGCCAGGCGGCTCCGCCCAGGTAGCTGTAGCGGGTGACCTGGTCCGGTGACCCTCCGGTGCGGTCGGTGGCGGTGACGGAGGTGACGACGTACTTGTTGAACCAGTGCAGCTCCGGGTCTTCCTCCGCCGATCCGCCGATGTACTGCGGGAAGCAGCGGGTGGTGTTGGTCTGCGGGGTCGGCAGGGAGGCGGAGTCGCAGGCCGAAGCCGAGTAGTTGACGTCGATCTGGCCGCCGGACTCGTCGGCCACCGTCGACAGCCGCTCCTTGACGAACGGCGCGTATCCGTCTCCGGTCTCGTCCAGCCGGTTCTCCAGCTGGGTGTAGTCGAGTGTGGTCTTCGGCAGGGTCACCGTCGGGCTGGCCGTGTGCCCGGTGCGCTGGATGCTGTCCAGCAGGAGTTGGTAGTCGATGTCGGCCATGCCCCAGCGGTGGCCGAGTTTCCAGGAGTCGACCTTGCCGTAGGAGCCGTCGGGCTTGAGGACGTGGGTGGAGACCTCGGTCAACCGCTTGCGGGTCCAGAAGGTGGGCGACAGGCGCCGGTCACAGTCCTCGCCGGCCTCGCAGTTGAGGTCCCAGGGGGTGTCGTACCAGTAGAACGCCTGGTCGTCGATGGTGTCCGCGGCGCAGGTCACCCCGGTCTTGGGCAGGCAGCGTTCCGAGCTGGTGAAGACGACTTTGGCCAGCGGCTCGGCCGCGTACATCCTGGAGGACTTCAGCCCGTACTCGATGCGGTCCAAGTGGCCGCCGCGGTCGTAGCGGGTGTCGTCCGACGCCTTCAGGTTGCGGCCGTAGGAGTTGGTCTCCTTGTCGTAGTAGTAGGCGATGGCGTTGCCGTGCCGGTCGACGACGTAGTCCAGGTTCCAGCGCCATGCCTGTCGGCACCAGGAGTCGGCGAAGGCGGAGGCATGGCAGGGCTCGCCCGCATCGTCGCCGAAAACGGGGACGTTCCAGGTGGAGTCGGTGGTCTCCTTGCCCGACGCCCAGCCGGGGAGGCGGTTGTAACCGAAGTAGAAGCGATTTCCCTGCGGGTCTGTCAGCCGCCAGTACTCCCCGTTGTCGTCGCCGTTGCCCCGGTTGGTGGAGGTCAGCCTCTTGATGAGGGTTCCGTCGTCCTGTCTGAACTTCCACTCGTCGTCTCCGGCCGGGACCAGTTCGCCGCCCTTGCCGTTGAACGAGATGAACGCGTTGTCGTAGCCCCAGCACAGGTCGCCGGGCTTGTTGCCGTCGGCGTTCTTCACCCCGTCGTCGGAACAGGGCTTGTAGCGGCGCTCGATGTAGCCGGGCCACAGCTCGAAGCCGTCACCCACCCAGGAGGACTGGTTGTTGGTCGAGCCCGTACGGCCGTCGATCGTCGCCGAGGAGTAGGACAGGCCGACGTTCGGTTTCAGACCACCGGGTACCTCCGGCACTGGCATGCCGTAGGACCAGGTGAAGTCTCCGGTGTTGAGGTTGGTGTCCCAGGTGGCGGACGGGGAGAGCTGGGTGGCCTTGTAGTCGCCTTCCATCCCCTGGTCGTCGGCGACTGCGGCCAGCACGGTCGGCGCGTCCGAGCGGAGGGTGACGGCTTCGGCCGTCAGCTTCTGCTGCTCGATGTCGTTGGCGGTGGGTACCGTCCGGCGTGTCGAGCACCCCTTCTTCTCCGGGGTGGTCAGTGCGCACCCGGGCAGCTCCACCAGGATCAGGCGGGAGGCGTAACCGCCGCCGTAGGACTGCGCGAAGGCGGAGTAGTCGACCGTCACGCTTGTCTTTCCGGCCTTGGCGCCATCACCGCTCCGGGGGGAGAGGCTGAACAGCAGACCGTCAACGCCCGCCTCAGCCGCCCGCTTGCGCCCCAGGACACGTGCTTCGACCTTCCCTCCGGCCGCGGCCTCGGCGGCTCTGGCCCGGGTCCCGGGGTGTCCGGTCTCCGGCCCGGGGACACCGAGCGCGATCGGCAGTCCCTTCGCCTTCCGCGGAGTGGGGGCTGCGGAGCCGCTCGCCGTGGCCTTGGGGAGGGCCACCACGTCCGTGTCGGCCTTCGGCCAGGCCGCCTTCGGGGCTTCCTTGGGCGTCTTCGGCCCTCTGTACACCTTCCGGGGCTTGACCTTGATGCCGTCCTTGCCGGCAACGGTCTTCTCGGCCGCCGGCAGGCCGGGGCGGCCTCGCCCGTCGTCGGCCGCGACCGTGGGCGTGGCCACCGCCTGCAGCAGCGTCCCCACCATCACGGCCGACACCGCCAACGCCGTGTGGTGCCGCATCTTCATCACGAATCTGTTCGGTCTGCCGCTCATCCCTGCCCTCATCCCTCACCGCAAGCGCCGCTTCCGGGCAGAGGACTGCCCGTACACACGAAGGCGCGGAAAAACACGCGTGTCATGCCGGAAAGCCGCGTGGGTGTGCGGAGGGCCGGCCCTCCGCACACCCACACCGTGGTCAGTCCGTATCGGGTACTTCGGTCGGTACTCCGTGGACCTGGTCGACCAGATAGGACACCTGGGCGTCGCTCAGTGCCCCCTGGAAGGCCCATACGTCGTCCACCAATCCGGGCCAGTACTCGCGGCCCGCGCCGGCATCGGTCGTCCTGCCCACCTGGAGGGCTCCGGTGGCCTTGAACGACAGCACGTTCTCCGCCCACGGAATCCGGTCGGTGCAGGAGGCGTTGTCCGCGTTGCCGTCGTCGTCCGCGTCCACGCAGGCAACTTCCTCGAGCGTGCCGTTGACGTACAACCGTGCTTCCTTGGAGAAGCCGTCGTAGACGAGTGCCAGGTGGTTCCACGACTGCGCGTCGTAGAAGGAGGCTTCGTTCTCCATCGATGCCACCGGCGAGCCGGCGCTGTCCGCTTCGGAAACGGTGATCTGCCAGCGCCCCGGATGCTCCGGATCGTCATCCGGCAGGTATCGCACAACGAAGGCGTTTTGGTGAGAGCCTTCCGCACTGAGCAGGGTCACCGGGGCCTCGGGGATCGCGGCGGCCTTGGCCCAGGCCGTCGCGGTGAAGCTGGCGCTGGTGTCCACTGGCACAACATCGGTGGCGGCGTAGTCGTCCACACCGTCCAGTTCCAGGGAGCCGAAGCCGATCCACGAATCCATGCCGCCGACCGCGCCGCCGTGGAGGGTCATGGGGCGGCCCTCCGGGGAGGAGTCCGGGGTGGTGACCGGGGAGGTCCCGTCGGTGGACTCGAAGTTCCAGCGGCCCTTGACCAGCGGGCGCTGCTTGAACAGCTGCTGGATTTCGGCCGCGGAGGCGGGGCGGTCGAAGAGACGGACGTCGTCGATGGCGCCGGGGAAGAAGTTGCCCATGACGCCGCTGTAGGAGCCGGCGCCGAGGTACATGGACTGGTTGGCGTAGAAGGCGCCTTCCAGTGTGGTGGATCCGGCCTTGGTGCCGTTGACGTACAGGGTCAGGGTGTCGGCGACGGTGTCGTGGACGCCGGCCAGGTGGGTCCACTGCCCGGCGTGGGCGGTGGTGCCTTCCGGCTGCATGGCGCGGATGAGGCCGGAGCCCGCGCTGTCGGAGGCGTACTGGTTGACCGCCCACCGGTCGTTGGCGGCCGAGTAGTACAGCTCGAAGCCGGGGCGTGCCCGGCCCGCCTGGGCGGCGATGATCGCCGCACGGTCGGGTTTGTCGTCCAGTTTGGCCCAGGCGGAGATGGTGAAGCTGCGTGCGGTGTTCACGTGCGGGCCGCTGGTCTGCCCGATCCTGGCGTAGGCGTCGGTGCCGTTGAAGTGGGCGGCCTTGCCCGCCACGCCGGGCTCGCCGGGGGTGACGCCGCCGTGGAGGCGGGCGGGCAGCACATCGCCGTGCCCGGTGATCTCGGTGGCGTCCGCCTCTTCGTCGAGGGGGAAGACCGCCACAGCGGGGCGTCCGGGGTCGCCGACCTGCTGGTGGGCGCCGAGCTTGCCGACCTCGTTGGCGGTGAGCGGCTTGTCGAAGAGCTGGAGGTCGTCGATGGCGCCGGGGAAGAAGTTGCCCGTGGTGCCGTTGTAGGAGCCGGCGCCGATGGTCAGGCCGCGGCGGGCGTTCCACGGGGTGGCGTACGGGGTCTGGCCGACCAGGGTGCCGTCGACGAACAGCTCCAGCATGTCCCGGGCGGAGTCGTAGGAGCCCACCAGGTGGGTCCAGGTGCCGGTGCTCACGCCGCCGGGGGTGTCGGCCATCGCGCGGACGATGCCCGCGCCGGCCTGGTCGGCGGCGTACTGGTTGAACACCCAGCGGTCGAAGGCCTGGGAGTAGTACAGCTCGAAGCCGGGGCTGTGGTTGCCCGGCTGGGCGGCGACGATCGCCGCACGGCCGGGCATCGCGGAGAGCTTGACCCAGGCGGAGACGGCGAATCCGCGGCTGGTGTCGACCACCGGGATGTCGGTGGCCGCGTAGTCGTCGGTGCCGTCGAACTCCACCGCGGTGCCCTTCTTGCCCGCCGCCCCGGGGGTGGCGCCGCCGTGCAGGGTCGCGGTGCGGGCCGGGGTGGAGCCTTCGGCCTGGGTGGCGCCGGCCTCCTCGTCCATCTGCCAGGTGGCTCGCTCGGGCTGCCCGGCCTTGACCCGGAAGTGGTAGGTGCTGATCTCCGATCCGTTGCCGGCCGCGTCGAAGGACATCACGGTGACGAAGTTCGCCCCTGGCTTCGCCGGGAGCAGGTCGATGGCCCTGGCGTCGCCGCCTGAGGTGGTGACCTGATTGGACGGCAGGGGGTCGCTGTTGAGGCCGTACCGGTAGCGAGTCACATCCGTCGAGGACGAGTCCACCATGAAGGTGCCGTACTGGCCCACCCCGTCGTACCAGAGGTCGTCCGGGTTCTCCGGGTCCGAGGCTGGATACTCACCCGAGGAGACCGCCGGAGCCTTGGGCTCGTTGGTGTCGTAGACGAAGTAGCAGCCGGTCGGGTCGCCCGCGTAGGACCACGGCGAGTAGTTCCCGTACCCGGTCGAGTCCGTGTCCCGCACACGCGCGTACCAGTGGATCTGCGTGTTCCTCGGAATCGTCGTCGGCAGTTTGATGGAGAAGCTGGAGCCGGACTTCTTGTAAGTGGACAGCGACGGTTTCCACCGCGCGATCAGGCCCTTGCCGTCCCCGGCGTCCCACTTGGCCTGGAACTGCACCGCGACGTTGTCGCCGTCGGGGTCGGTGACATCGCTGGCGTAGATCGTGCCCAGGCTGCGCACCCGTGCCGCGTCCGCCGGCCGCTTGCAGGTGCCGCCGTACTCCATCGTCAGCTGCGACATCTTCAGCTGGTAAGGCGGACGGTTGTACTTCACCCGCAGGAACGCCTTGTCCGAGAAACGCTTCCATCCGTAGCGGTCGGTCTCGCTGGAGGCCCGCAGTCCGAACGTCATCGTCGACCACTTGCCGTTCGCGGCCTGTTGGACCGCCGACTTCACGTTGAACTCGGCGTCCTTGGCCGCGCAGCCTGAGTATCCGTAGGCGAAGGACTCCGTCTTCAAGTGGTCGATCCAGAAGTCGGAGTTGTTCTGGCTGTTCCAGGTGGTGGAGGAGGAGATGCCCTTGGTGCGCCACAGCTGCACCCCGCGCGCCGTACACGACGCCGACCACACGTTGCGGACGACGAACTCCGCCGACAGGATCGACTTGCCCGCGAACTTGGAGACCGGTATCCGGTAGAACAGCCGCTTGGTGTCGTTCGGCTTGCAGTAGTTCCAGCCGCAGTAGCCCATGCCGGAGTCCGACTCGCCATTGAACTTCCACTGCGGGGAGGAGGCCCAGTACTTCGACGCCATCGTCCAGGCCGAGGCACGGGGCGAGTACCACTGCGGGTCGATGAATACCGGGTAGACCGTGTCCGCTCCGCGCAGCACCTCCTGGTCGGGGGTGAGGACCAGCTCGCTCCCGTCCTCGGGGACCTCCACGTCCAGCGGTGCCAGCTTGCCCGACTCGGCCGCGCCGGGCTCCCCGTCGGCCTGCCCGGTTTCGGCGGCCGTCTCCTGGGCCGGGGCCTTCTGCGCCGCCGCCTCGCCGGTCCCACCGGTGCTGGAGTCCCACATCAGCGGTGTCGGCGCCTCGAAGACCACGCCCTTGGCGCCGTCGTCGACCGCCTCCAGTCCGCCCTGGGTGGTCTCACGGACCTCCATCCCGTCGGCCGCCAGGCTCAGGCGCAGCTCGGCCAGCTCGGGGCTGGCCGCCGCCTGCGCCGACTTGACCACCAGCAGCTGGGTGAAGCCGTCCTCCTGGGCCCCCATGCGCAGGTCCACCCCGGGCAGGACCTCCGGATAGGTGGCCGTGTCACCGTCCAGCCGCGGCTCCGGGAGCTCTCCCGGCCAGGTCAGGGCCAGCTCGCGTCCGGCCTTCTCCATCCGCACCAGCGGGGCGTCACCGCCACCGGAGAACTCCAGCCCCACCGTGGTCGCCTTCGGCGCCACCGCCCCGTCGGAGGTCGCGGCCAGCCCGGTGTCGACCGGCTGCCACTTGCCCTTCACCCGGGTACGGACCGGACGCAGATACTCACGCGCCTCCAACTGCCCGTCCGGAGTGGCGTAGACGTCGCTGCTCTCACCGCGCAGCGACAGGACCTCCACGCTCTCACCGGAACGCTTCGCCTCCGCCAGCGCCTCATCCTCGGAGAACGCCGACGACTGCTTCGGGTCTCCGCCCTCGGTGAGCACGCGCTGCGACCGGGGCTGAGCCGACGCCTCCTCGGCGAGACCGGGTGTCAGCCCCGCGACCAGCACGGCCCCCAGTGCGATGGCCACCGGGCCACCGAAGCCGCGCGTGCGGGCACGACGAAACATCCCCCGACCCCCCAGAGAAGACATGAAGATCACGTAAAGGTCCGGAGGAGACCGTAAACGCTCCACCACGGACCGGCCAGCCCCACCAAGCGGACATCTAGCTCTCAATGAGACACCAAACACGGAGAGTTACGTGACGTGTGTCACGTATGCGTGTTGGTCACGGCAGGCCTCAGGCGCGCTGCGCCTGGAAGTGCAACCCTCGCGGCTTGAGACATGAAAAGTCCGCCGTGCCCCTGAGTATCGGTGTTCCCCTGCACGAGGCGTCGCGGTGGACGGGGCACCGGACCATCGCGGAAGTCGCTGCACGACTCACAGCAGAAAGTCCGACAGGAAGCCGCGCAACGTCGGGAGAGCGAAGCCCGTTACATGCGCCAACTACGCCACGGCCAACAGCGGCGGACAGCAGATGGCCGCCCGGCACCGCCCTCAGCGCCCCCATGAAGGCTGCGGTGCTCAGTATGCAAGCGACCGCTCTCCTCCGAACTAAGGGCTGTCCCGCAATGGCTCGGGAGCTCGTGGCCCTGTCATTCTGCAGGTTGGCAGCGAGGCTGTGGGAACAGTTGAATGCCCTCGTGACGGACTGGACGCAGGTGGTCGATGCTCACGGGGCGGTTGGGCGGGTGCCACTGCTCCTGAATCAGGTGGAGCGAGAGGAAGCACCGGAGGCGTGGGACGAGCTGTGGGACCGTCTCTGCCTCCACGGTGAGACGGTCTCCGCGGCGAGCTTCGCAGCTCTCCCGCGCTTGGCAGCTCTAGCTCCCGCGTGTGCCCAGGCACTCGAATTGGCCAGTGCCATCGTGCGTGGCACGTTGCGGCACCCCGACGGTGAAGCTCTGCTCGCGGGCTGTCCGAACGAGGTCGACCGGTTGCGGGAACTCGTGGACCAGCGGCTTCGGACGCGTCCGGCCGACTACAACCGGCTTTTCGGTGATCTGCTTGCCCTTGCAGGGCAGTACCACTGGAGCGCCTCCTTGGGGGACTTCGCCGACGACTTCTATGCCGTGTCCTGCCCCGGCTGCGAAGCGGAGGTGACCATCGCCGTCGGCGACTACGGCTGCTACGCGGCCATTCGAGACTGGGATCAGGGCGACATCGAGCGACGGTCGCTGCGGCCCGCCCCGGCCGATGAGCTTCGCGACCCGGGCCGATGGATGCACGACACAGCCAGCCGGGACGGGCAGCAGCGGCTCGCCGAGGGGATCAGATACGTCTTTGGCCGGGCAGAGTGTCCGGCTTGCGCCAGTGTGTTCAACATCGCGGAAGCGCACACGACCGCGAACCTTCCTCCAGCCCCTGAAACGTACTGAACAGGGAGAGGCACCCCGGCCACTTGCGATGATCTTGAAATGGCTGGCGTCATCACGGCTTCGGATCCCGCGTGGATACCCCCGTTCAGCGGGCTGAGCCCAAGGCAATTCGGCAAGCTGATCACCGCGCTCCGGCGCGAGGGCGCCGACCCGGTCCGCCGGGGCCGGCCGTGGGGCCTGCCGCTGGAGGACCAGGTGCTGTTGGTCGCCGCCTACTGGCGCACCAACCTCACCCTGCGCCAACTGGCACCGCTGTTCGGGGTGTCCAAGTCCGCGGCCGACCGCATCATCGACCACCTCGGACCAGCGCTCGCACCCCAGCCCCGCAAGCGGTTCCGCACCGACACCGTCCTGATCGTGGACGGCACCCTGGTCCCCACCCGCGACCACAGCATCGCCGAGCAGTCCAAGAACTACCGATACTCCACCAACCACCAGGTCGTCATCAACGCCGATACTCGGCTCGTCGTCGCCGTCGGCCGACCGCTGCCCGGCAACCGCAACGACTGCAAGGCGTGGGAGCTGTCCGGCGTCAAGGCCGCCGTCGGCCGCACCACGGTGATCGCCGACGGCGGCTGCAGGGGCACCGGCCTGGTCATCCCACACCGCCGCGCACCCGGCCAGGCTGGCCTTCCAGCCTGGAAAGAGGAGCACAACCGCTCACACCGTAAGGTCCGCGCCCGCATCGAGCACGCCTTCGCCCGCATGAAGACCTGGAAGATCCTCCACGACTGCCGTCTCAAAGGTGACGGCGTCCACCACGCCATGCTCGGCATCGCCCGCCTCCACAACCTCGCCCTCGCTGGGTGACCGGGGAACGACGCTGGTCACCCAGCATCCCGTAGATCATTTACGGGACAACGCTTACAGGTCATCTCATTTGGCGTTCGGAACGCTCAAAACGAGCAGGGCAAGCTGGTGCAGCCGTTGGTAGTACCGGCGGCCTGATGGGTCGCTGATCTGCGGAATGACTCGAGCCAGGTCCTCAAAGCGGGCCTGCAGGATGCGTCTGCGCTTCGGATCGAGGGCGCCGCCGTTGTTGAGCCACGTGCAGACGCAGCCTGCGGTATCCGCGTCGAGCATCACCATGTCGATGCCTTCGAACTCAACACCTCGCAGGTCGGCGGGGAAGTCGGCGTCGAGGTGCTCCCGCCACAGTCGGGCCGCGTCCCGCATCTGCTCGGACCTGGTCACCGAGCCATCATCCTGCACACGGCCGTGTCCTCGGTGCAGGTCAGGTGTTCATGCGGCGGTAGCAGATGAGGGTGCAGGCGATGCTGGTGAAGGCGAGGAAGTGCTCGGCCTTGCGCTCGTAGCGGCGGTGAAGGCGCCGGCAGCCGGCGAGCCAGGCCATGGTGCGCTCGATGGTCCAGCGGTGCCGGCCCAGCCGCTGCGAGGTCTCGATGCCCTTGCGAGCGATGCGGTGCCCGATGCCCCGCTGGGACAGCCATCGCCGCAGGTGAGCGTAGTCGTAGCCCTTGTCCGCGTGGAGCCTTCCGGGCCGGCGCCGGCGTCGGCCGCGGCGGGAGCGGATCGGCGGTATGCCCTGCACCAGCGGGATCAGGGCCTGGCTGTCGTGGAGGTTGGCTCCGGAGATGCCCACGGACAGGGGCAGACCGGCCCGCTCGGTGATCAGATGGATCTTCGACCCGTACTTGCCCCGGTCGACAGGATTCGGACCGGTCAGGTCCCCCTTTTCAGCGCCCGCATGCTCACCGAGTCGATCGCGCAGCGGGTCCAGTCCAGTTCGCCCCGGCAGCCGAGTTCGTCCAGGACCAGGCGGTGCAGCTTGGCCCAGACCCGGGCCTTCGTCCACTCGGTGAACCGCCGGTGGGCCGTGGCCCCGGACGGCCCGAACGATGCGGTGGGCAGCTGCTGCCAGGTACACCCCGAGGTGGCCACGAAGATGATCGCGGCCAGCACTTCCCGGTCGCCGTGCCGGCGACGGCCGCCGCCCTGCGGCCGCGACGGCGCCTCCGGCACCACCCGCTGGAACAGCTCCCACAACTCATCCGGCACCAGCCGCTCAACGATCCCTGCCACGGCCAAGAGCCTACCCAGCCAAATGAGGTAGCTTCTTAGAGCGTGTCCTATGTGGTGCTCGGCTCGTTGGGCCGGGCATGGGGAGTAACCGGTGGGGATGGATCGTTCCGGACGGGCTGTGGGAGCTCGCGCGGCCGCTGATCCCGCCGGCGAGGGTGCGGCCGCAGGGCGGCGGGACGCAGAACACTCCTGATGAGGCGGTGTTCGCCGCGATCATCTACGTGCTGGTCAGCGG
>NZ_JAKMAY010000570.1:0-1366 GCF_022015835.1 Streptomyces sp. ICN903
CGAGGTCGAACTCGCCATCGGCGGCATGACCTGCGCCTCCTGCGCCGCCCGTATCGAGAAGAAGCTCAACCGCATGGACGGGGTGAGCGCCACCGTCAACTACGCCACCGAGAAGGCCAAGGTCTCCTTCGGCGAGGGCGTCGGGGTGGAGGACCTGATCGCCACCGTCGAGGCCACCGGCTACACCGCCACGCCCCCCGCCCCCGAGCGCGGGACGGCCGGCGGCGGCTCCGGCGAGGCGGCCCCCGCCGCGGACGAGGGGGACGAACTGCGGCCGCTGCGGCAGCGCCTGGCCACCGCCGTGATCCTGGCCGTGCCCGTCATCGCGCTGGCCATGGTCCCGGCCTGGCAGTTCACCTACTGGCAGTGGCTGTCGCTGACCCTGGCCGCCCCGGTGATCACCTATGCCGCCTGGCCCTTCCACAAGGCGGCCTTCACCAACGCCCGGCACGGCGCGGCCACCATGGACACCCTGATCTCGGTGGGCACCTCGGCCGCCTTCCTCTGGTCCCTGTGGGCGCTGTTCTTCGGCACCGCCGGCACCCCGGGGATGACCCACCCCTTCGAGCTGACCATCGCCCGCACCGACGGCGCCGCCAACATCTACCTGGAGGCCGCCGCCGGGGTCACCGCCTTCATCCTGGCCGGCCGCTACTTCGAGGCCCGCTCCAAGCGCAAGGCCGGCGCCGCCCTGCGCGCCCTACTGGAGCTGGGCGCCAAGGAGGTCACAGTCCTGCGCGACGGCCGCGAGGTGCTCGTCCCCGTCGCCGAACTGGCCGTCGGGGACCGCTTCCTGGTCCGCCCCGGCGAGAAGATCGCCACCGACGGCACCGTGGTCGAGGGCTCCTCGGCCGTGGACGCCTCGATGCTGACCGGCGAGTCCGTCCCCGTCGAGGTCGGCGTGGGCGACGCGGTCACCGGCGCCACCCTCAACGCCGGCGGCCGGCTGGTCGTCGAGGCCACCCGCGTCGGCTCCGACACCCAGCTCGCCCGGATGGCCAGACTGGTCGAGGACGCCCAGAACGGCAAGGCCGCCGCCCAGCGCCTGGCCGACCGCATCTCCGCCGTCTTCGTCCCCGTCGTCATCACCCTCGCCCTGGCCACCCTGGGCTTCTGGCTCGGCAACGGAGCAGGACTCACCGCCGCGTTCACCGCGGCCGTCGCCGTCCTGATCATCGCCTGCCCCTGCGCCCTGGGCCTGGCCACCCCCACCGCCCTGATGGTCGGCACCGGCCGCGGCGCCCAGCTCGGCATCCTCATCAAGGGCCCCGAGGTCCTGGAGACCACCCGGCGCGTGGACACCGTCGTCCTGGACAAGACCGGCACCGTCACCACCGGGAAGATGACCCTCCTGACCGTCCACACC
>NZ_JAKMAY010000571.1:0-1354 GCF_022015835.1 Streptomyces sp. ICN903
GGCCGGCGGCCCGGCCGCCCCCGCGCGGTGCGGCGGAACGGTCACCGACAGCACCGCCGACTCGTGCTCCGCGTCGGGGACCAGCGACGGGTCGCCGGGCCGCAGCACGGTGACGGCGCGTGCCACCCCGCCCGGCCCCCTGGTGTGCACCACGGTGCGGTGGACGGCGTCCTCGGGCCGGGGGCCGCGCAGCGCGAGCAGCACGGTCAGCCGGCCCGCCGCGTAGCCGGGGCCGCCGTCCGCCGCGCTGGCCCGGCCGCCGTACATCGGCCGGGGGTCGATCCCGCAGACCACGGTGTCCGCACCCACCCGCGACCCGTCGGCCAGCTCCACCCCGGCGGCCCGGCCGCCCTCCACCGCGATCCGGGACACCGCCGTGCCGAACCGGAACTCCACCCCGCGTGCCAGGCACCGCTCGTACACCGCGTCCGCCAGCGCGCGCATCCCCCCGCCGACGTACCAGGTGCCGAAGGTCTGCTCCAGATACGGAAGGACGGCGGCGCTCGCCGGGGTGCGGCGCGGGTCGAGCCCGTGGGCGAGCGCATGGCTCTCCAGCAGCGCCACCAGCCGCGGATCGCGCAGCTCGGCGCGTGCGATCTCGGACAGGAAGGGGGCGCGGCGGCGCAGCAGCCCGCGCCGCGGCGCCGGATACGGGTCGGCGCCGAGCCGGGCGCGGTCGCCGGCGTCGGTCAGCGGCTCCTCCAGCAGCGGGCGCCGGGTGGCCTCCCACGTCCTGCGTCCGCGGCCCAGCAGCTCGCTCCACCGCTCTCCCGCGCCCGGGCCGAGGGCCGAGTCCAGGGCGTCGACCGTGCCCGCCCGGGAGCCGCCGGGCAGGAGGACGGACGTGCCGTCGGCGAAGACGTGGCGGACGGCCGGGTCCACCTCGGTCAGCGCGACGCACTCCTCCAGCGGCTCGCGTCCGGTCTTGACGAAGAGGTCCCGCCAGACGGCGGGCAGGTACAGCAGCCCGGGGCCGGTGTCGAAACCGAACCCGTCCCGCTCCAGGCGGCGCACCGCGCCGCCGTGGGTCCGCGCCCGCTCGTACACCGTCACCCGGTGGCCCGCCACGGCCAGCCTGGCGGCGGCGGCCATGGCGCCCATACCGGCGCCGATCACCACAGTCCGTGCCATGACCAGGCACTCTAACCGGGGCGCGGTAACAGCTTCGAAGGGCCGTACGCAGTAGATGAGTAGAAGTACCTGAGTCCGGTTCTGAGTAGCCGTACGGATGGGCTTCACCAGGCGTGGACGGCAGAGTCGGAGACGACGGGAAACGCGGCGCCGCACCGCCGGCACGGGGCGGCGGAGCGGCGCGGCGGCCGTCTGTAGGGGGAACGCTCGGGGGACACGGGGG
>NZ_JAKMAY010000572.1:0-1287 GCF_022015835.1 Streptomyces sp. ICN903
CACCACCCCCACCGTCCCCGGCCTCCACCGAACCCAGGGCGAACGGACTCACCGACCACCACGGCATCCCCAGCTCACGCGCCCGGTCCCGCACATCCGCGATCCCCCACAGCGACGCCGCACCCACATCGATCGGCGCATCGCCCCCACCCGCCGAAGCCGCCCACGACGCCTGCAGGAACTCCTGGCTGGTCGCCACCAGATCCGCCGCACGCGTGCGCACCCGCTCCGGATCGCACACCACCGCCATGCTCCCCGACGGCATCACATCCAGCAGCAACTCCATGTCGTCCACCAGCACCGGCGCCAGGGACTCCATCCCCTCCACCGCGATACCCTCGGCGATCTTCCCCAGCAGCTCGCCCAGCTCCGGATGCGCCCGCGCCAGCTCCGCCGCCCGCGCCCGCACCTCGTCCGTCAGCAGCAGCTCACGGCACGGCGGCGCCCACAACCCGTGCTCCGCCACCTCCAGCGACCGCTGATCGGCCACCTTGAAGTAACGGATCTCCTCGACCTCGTCCCCCCAGAACTCCACCCGCAGCGGATGCTCCTCCGTCGGCGGGAACACATCCAGAATCCCGCCCCGGACCGCGAACTCACCCCGCTTCTCCACCAGCTCCACCCGCGCGTACGCCGCCGCCCCCAGCGCGTCCACCACCGCGTCCAGCTCCACCTGCTGCCCAGCACGCAGCCCCACCGGCTCCAGATCCCCCAGACCCTTCACCTGCGGCTGCAACACCGAACGCACCGGAGCCACCACCACACTCACCGGCCCCGCCGACGGATCGTCCGCACTCGGATGCGCCAGCCTGCGCAACACCGCCAGCCTGCGCCCCACCGTGTCCGACCTGGGCGAAAGCCGCTCATGCGGCAGCGTCTCCCACGCCGGGAACTCCACCACCTCGCCCTCCCGGCCCGACGGCATCAGCGACCGCAGCGCCGACGCCAGATCCTCCGCCTCACGCCCCGTCGCCGTCACCGCCAGCACCGGACGCCCCGACGACCGCGCCAGCGCCGCCACCACGAACGGCCGCGCGGCCGGCGGACCCACCAGATCCACCTCGCGCCGACGCCCCTCCGCAGCGGCCCGCACCGCCTCCGCCAGCGCCGGATCCACCACGACCGCATCAAGAAGACCGGTGAGACTCATCGAGACGTTCCATCCCAGAGGCTGGACAACAAAGGCACCCGCACCGGCGCCCCGGACAACACCAACAACCCGACACGCCGAGCGGGCCGGGGGTCCCAGCCTACGACGACCGGCACCCCCCTGCCTCGCCCCTCCAC
>NZ_JAKMAY010000573.1:0-1263 GCF_022015835.1 Streptomyces sp. ICN903
GACCTGCGGCGGGGCCTGCCGCGCCTGCCGCCGCCGGACCCCCTTGAACCTCCGGAACCCCTGGCGCGGCCGGTCTGCCCGCCTCCCGCGGACTTCCGCCGCGCTCCGCCCCCGTCCGAGCGCCCCGGCTTCGGCTTGTCCTGCCTGTCCCGCCCGCCCGGCTTGGACTCCTCGGCGACGGCGGGGCGCCGGCCCCGGGTGCTGTTGACCGTCCGCCCCCGGACGATTCCGATGAAGTCCTCCACCAGGTCGGTGGTCCGGTCCTCCCGCCACGACAGCGCGACGCGCGACTGCGGGGCGTCCGTGACCGGCCGGTAGGTGAGGTCCCTGCGGTGGTGCAGGCGGGCGAGTGACTGCGGTACGACGAGCAGCCCGACCCCCGCCGCCACCAGTTCGATCGCGTCCGCCGTCGTGGCGGGGCGCTCGAGGGCGGGACGCCCCGGCGGGCGCTCCCAGTCCAGGGTGTCGTCGAGGGGGTGCAGCACGATCTCGTCGGCCAGTTCCCCGGCGGACACCTCCTCGGCCGCCGTCACGAGATGGTCCTTGGGGACCACCACCACCGTGGTCTCGGTGTAGAGGGGGATGGCGCTGAGATCCGTCCGGTCGGTGGGCAGCCGCAGGAAACCCGCGTCGGCGCCGCCGTCGCGCAGCACGCCGGACGCCTCGGCGGCGGACACCTGGACGAGGTCGAGCGGGACGCCGGGCAGACGCTCGTTCCAGATCCGCACCCACTTGGCGGGCGTCACTCCCGGGACGTACGCGAGCCGGAACGAGGGGGATGCTTCCGAGCCGTTCACCGGGCCAGGCTACCGGTCGGCCGGGCAGCCGGGTGGCGGGAGGAGCGGCGGGCGCTCGATACCCTGGACTCCATGAAGTCGCAGCAGACCGCCCAGACGATGAAGCCCGCCACCGCGGCGAAGAAGCTGGGTGTGTACCTCGAGGCCACCCCCGCCGAGTTCCGGGAGGGCGTCGTCTCGCGCGCGGAACTGGACGCGCTGCAGAACGACCCGCCCGAGTGGCTGCGGGAGCTGCGGCGCGACGGACCGCACCCCCGTCCGGTGGTGGCGGCGAAACTGGGGGTCTCCAACTCGGGACTCGCGCGCGGCGGCATCACCGAGCCCCTGACCACCGAGCAGATCGAGGCGCTGAAGGCGGAGAACCCCGAGTGGCTGCGCAAGGAGCGCGCCACCCAGGCCGAGGTCCGCAAGGAGGCGGCGCGCCTGAAGGAGCGGAAGGCGGAGCAGGGCGGCTGACCCCGCCCGC
>NZ_JAKMAY010000574.1:0-1232 GCF_022015835.1 Streptomyces sp. ICN903
GGGGAGGCGGTGCGGGCTCAGCGGGGCCCGGGCGCCAGGTGCAGGAGCAGTCCGCCGCCGGGCAGGGGCTCCACGCGCACCTCCTCCAGCGTCGGCACATGGGCGGTCGGCCCGAAGGCCGCGGCCCGGGGCCCGATGCCGACCACCCGCATGCCGGCCGCGCGGCCCGCCGCGACACCGGCTCCGGAGTCCTCGAAGACCACGCAGTCCTCCGGTGCGAAGCCCAGTTCGGCCGCGGCCTTCAGAAAGCCCTCCGGGTGCGGCTTGCTGGCGCCGACCGACTCCGCGGTGACCCGCAGCGGCGGCATCCGCAGGCCCGCCGCGTTCATCCGGGCGGTGGCCAGGGGCACGCTGGCCGAGGTCACCAGAGCGTGGGGGAGGTCCTCGATCGCGGCGAGGAACGCGGGAGCGCCCGGCACCGGAACCACGCCCTCGGTGTCGGCGGTCTCCCGCTCCAGCAGGCGCCGGTTCTCGGCGTGGTTGACCTCCATCGGGCGGTCGGGCAGCAGCTCGGCCATCGTGGCGTAGCCCTGCCGGCCGTGCACCACCTTCATGACCTCGTCCCCGTCCAGGCCGTGCCCGGCGGCCCAGTCGCGCCAGACGCGCTCGACGGCGGCGTCGGAGTCGACCAGGGTGCCGTCCATGTCCAGCAGCAGCGCGCGGGCCTTCATCGAAACGCCTGGCACGCCCCCGGCGTGCCGGGCGTCCTGGACGTCCTGGGCTTCGGGGGAGTCCGGGGTGTCCGAGGGCATGGCGGGTGGCTCCAACGGCTGGAAGGCAGGACAAGTGGCCCGCCCGCCGGGTCAGGGGCCCCCGTCGTCAGGAACGGGGAACGGGCGGAGCCACTTTGTTCCTCCACGATACAAAGCATTCCGCGTTTGCGCCAATCCCCCTGGCGTCAGCCTCTCCGCGTGGCCCTCTCCAGGGCGCGCCGGGTGTGCGGTCCGTAGACGCCCTCGGGGTCGCCCCGCACCCCGTACCAGGTCTGGAACGTGGCCACCCCTTCGGTGACCTCGTCGTCGTACACGCCGTCCACGCCGTGCCTGCGGGCGTCGTAGGTGCCCACCGCGGCCAACCGGTACTGCAGTTCGGCGACCTCCGGGCCCGAGTCGCCCTCGCGCAGCGTGCGCGGCGGGCCGCCGCTGTCGTCGCCGTCCCAGCCGCCCCCGCCCGGAGCGGTGGGGGCGGAGGGCGCCGGGGAGGCACTCGCGGACGTCTCGGCGGTACGGGAG
>NZ_JAKMAY010000575.1:0-1226 GCF_022015835.1 Streptomyces sp. ICN903
CCGCCGAGGACGCCGTCGGCGCGCTGCGGGCCCTGCACCGCCTGAGCCTGATCGAGCACTCCCCCGGCGCCCCCCACAGGGCGGTACGCGTCCACCAGCTCATCCAGCGCATCGCCCGCGACTCCCTCGGCCCCGGGCGGCGCGACGCCCTGGCCCGTACCGCCGCCGACGCGCTGATGGCCGCCTGGCCGGAGGTGGAGCGCGACACCGCGCTCGCCCAGGCGCTGCGCGCCAACACCGACGCCCTGGCCCGGTACGCAGGAGAGGCCCTGTACCGGCCCGAGACCCATCCGCTGCTCTTCCGCTCCGGCCGCAGCCTGGGCAGTGCCGGCCAGGTGGCCGCCGCCCTGGTCCACTTCCAGCACCTGGCCGACTCCGTGGGCGCCCGGTTCGGCCCCGACCACCCCGACACCCTCAACGCCCGGCACCGGCTCGCCCACTGGCACGGCATGGCGGGGAAGGTGGAGTACGCCCAAACCGCCCTCACCGGGATCCTCGCCGACTATCTGAGGGTGCTGGGCCCGGACCACCCCGGCACCCTGGGCGTCCGGCACAACCTGGCCCGCTGGCGCGGCGCGGCCGGGGACACCACCGGCGCCAGGACGGCCTTCGCGGAACTCTTCACCGACCGCCTGCGCATCATCGGCCCCGACCACCCCGACACCCTCGCCACCCGCCACGAACTCGCCCGTCTGCGGGGGAGGACGGGCGACCACGCCGGGGCCATCGCCACCTTCACCGATCTCCTCGCCGACTGTCTGCGCCTCCTCGACCCGGACCACCCCCGCACTCTCGCCGCCCGGCACGAACTGGCCCGGTGGCGGGGCGCGTCGGGCGACATCGCGGGCGCCAGGGCGGCTTTCGCCGAGCTGCTCACCGACCGCCTGCGCATCATCGGCCCCGACCACCCCGACACCCTCGCCACCCGCCACGAACTCGCCCACCTGCGGGGGAAGGCGGGCGACCGCGCCGGAGCCGTCGAGACCTTCACCGGCCTCCTCACCGACTACCTGACGGTGCTGGGCCCGGACCACCCCGGCACCCTGGGCGTGCGGCACAACCTGGCCCGCTGGCGCGGCGCGGCCGGGGATCCGGCGGCGGCCGTGGCCGCGCTCACCGACCTCCTCGCCGACCGGCTCCAGATCCTCGGCCCCCACCACCCCAGCATCGCCGCCACCCGCGCCGATCTGGCCTACTGGCGGGGCCGGGCGGAGGCCGGCGGCCCC
>NZ_JAKMAY010000576.1:0-1224 GCF_022015835.1 Streptomyces sp. ICN903
CTCCCCCGCCGCGCCGCTCCCGCCGGCCGAACGCCGGGGCGGCGCGGGCGACTTCGCGCAGGAGGTCGCCTGGCTGTCCGAGGTGGCCAGGGCCTTCGCCCGGCTCCCCGCCGCCCGTCCGGCCGCCTCACGGGCCGCGGCCGGACAGGTCACCTCCGAACAGGCCGCAGCGCCGCGGGGAAGCGATCACCCCTGAGCCCTGAAATCCTGAGCCCTGAAACCCTGAGCCCAGATCCCTGACCGCTGCCCCTGAATCCGCCAGGACCGACCCCGCCAGGAAACCGATGGAACCCCGCCCGTCCTCTCCGCCGGACGTCCGTGCCATGACGGCCGAACTCCTCGCGCTCGACCGGACGCTGGGAGCACGCCACGCCGCCCCCGTGGCGCTGCGGTCCGTGCGGGCGGTCGAGACGGCCGAGACGGTGGTGGGGGCCGTGGGCACAGCGGTCGCGGACCCGGCGGACCTCGCGGAGTTCTTCGAGGTCGCCGCCTGGATCCTGTTCGACGCCGAACGGCACGGGCCGTCGTACCGCCTCAACCGGCGGGCGCTCGCCCTGATCCGCCGCCTGCCCGAGGACGAGCGCTCCATCGAGCTGCTGGTGCTCTCCGTGCTGAGCATGCAGCAGGCCCACCTCGCGCGCCCCCGCGCGTCCCTGCTCACCTCCGCGGCCGTCCTGGCCCGGCGGGACCTGCCGCCGCGGGTGGCCGCCCTGTTCCATGTGCGCCAGGCACGCGCGTACGCCCGGCTCGGCGACGGGGCGCGGGCGCTGCGCTCCCTGGACGCCGCCCGGGAGATGTCCGCCGACGGCCCCTCGAAGCGGGACCCCGCCTGGAGCTGGTGGTTCGACCGCGCCGAACTCGACGGCCACCACGGGCTCGTCCTGGCCGACCTGGGAGACGCGGAAGGCGCCGCGGCCCTGCTCCACGCGGCCGTCGCGTCCGACGGCGGCCCCGCCTACCGCGCCCTGTTCGCCGCCGACCTCGCCCGTGTCCTGGCCCGCGCGGGCGCGTGGCGCGAGACGGACGCCCTGCTGTCCGCCCTGGCCGAGAGCGCTCCCCGCATGGGGTCCGTACGCGCTCTGAACTCCCTGCGGCAGGCGGTCGCCGCCGTCGGGGAGGGCCGCCGGGTGCCCCGCGCACTGCGCGGCACCTCCGAAGACCTGGCCGTGCTGCTCGCGCGGGAACTCCCCCGCGAGCGGCCCGGCGAAGGAGAAGCCCACCCCC
>NZ_JAKMAY010000577.1:0-1221 GCF_022015835.1 Streptomyces sp. ICN903
CGTGCCCTCCCCGCCGCCTCCCCGCGTCCAGCGGGCGGCGGGGCCCGCCACCGGTCCGGTCGTGGCCCCCGCCGACGGCGGCCCTCGGCCGGCCGCTCCGGGGTTCCCGCTGGTACGGCGCGTGTCCGTGCTCCCGGCCGCAGCCGCTGACGGGAGCACGCCCCGGACCGCTTCCGGTGGGCCCGTGCCGGGGACACCGTCCGGCACGTCCGGGCACCGTTCCAGGAGCGCGCCCCGGCCGCCGGCCGGGGCGAGTGGGCCCGGTGGGCCCGGCGAGCCCGCGCCTTCCGAACCGGCCGGCCGGCAGACGGCGGTGACGGCTACGGCGGCGGTCGCGAAGCCTCGGTCCCCCCGGGACGGCGGGCGGCCGGGGGCAGTCGGCGCGGCAGGCTCCGAGATGTCCCGTCCGCTCGTCCGGGTACGTCCGGTCGACTCTTCGCCGGCCGTGGCCCGGCGCCCGGTCGGACCGGCGCGCCGCCTCCCCGCCCTGCCACCCGTCGCCGCTCCGGCGCCCGGTGGCGGCACGGCTCCCGACTCGCCCGGCTCCGCTTCGGCCGCCTCGTCCGCACCGGCCGAAGCGAGGGCGCGCTCAGCCGCTCCCGGGCAGCACTCCACCGCGCGCGCGGCGAGCCGCGCGCCCCTCGGCGCCCCGCTGAGCGGGCTGCCCCCCACCGCCGCACCGCTGACGGAGACCGGCCCGGTCCCGACCCCGGCGCCGGCCACACCGCCCGCGCCCGGCGCCGGAGCCGCACCCGGCCCGGCGCTGCCCGTCGTCCAGCGCCACGCGGACGGTGCCCCTGACGGCTCATCGGGCCCGTACGAAGGCGGCGCGGGGAAAACGACCCACGGCAACCCGGACGGCGCCCCGCGCCGGAGCCCCGGCGCGGGGCGGACCGGGGCACGTGCGCGCGGCGGCCTGGGCGCGCCGCTGTCCGCGTTGCCGCCGAGCGCCGAACTGCCCGGCTCCCTCCCTTCCGGTGACCGCGCCTCCCGTACGGCGCACGGGCCGGACCTCCGGCGCGCTCCGGCGCGCCGGGGCCGGGAGCCCGCCGAAGTCGCACCGCCCGCCGCACCGCCCGCGACGGAAGGCGGCGGCGCACCCGCGCCGCTGCTGGGAGCGGACGGCTCCCGGCACGGTCCCGCGGACCTCTCCCCCGCCAGGAGCACCGCGCCGTCCGGGCCCGCGAGCCACCGGAACGAGCCCGCCACGCCGCTGGTGGC
>NZ_JAKMAY010000578.1:0-1217 GCF_022015835.1 Streptomyces sp. ICN903
GGCGGAGGGAGCGGGCGCAGAGTCTGCCGGAAGCTGCACGCGGGACGACTCCTGTGAGGTGCGGGCGGCCGGGGGTGCCCAGCATCGTGCCATACGTCACACCGCGGTGGAACGGCCGGGTGCGCTTCGCCGCCGCCCCGTCTCCCGCCCGGCCCGCACAGAGCCGCCCCCGCACAGGCCGCAGGCCGCTGCCCGGACCTCACGGGGTCCGGGCAGCGGCCTGCGGCCTGTGCGTCGCGGATGACGGATGGCGGAAAAGAGCCGTCTCAGCCGCGGCCCGAGCCGCTGCCCGGACCGCTGTAGTCCTCCCCGTAGGCGCCCTTGGCCGGGCGGCGGCGGCGCATCGGGGGCTCCACCCCGTCGGCGAGCCGGCGGGCGGTGAGCAGGAAGCCGGTGTGCCCGATCATGCGGTGGTCGGGGCGGACGGCCAGGCCCTCGACGTGCCAGGTGCGCACCATGGTCTCCCAGGCGGCCGGCTCGTTGAAGGTGCCGTGCTCGCGGATGGACTCCACGGTGCGGGCGAGCTGGGTGGTGGTGGCGACGTAGGCGCACAGGATGCCGCCGGGGACGAGGGCCTTGGAGACGGCCTCCAGACACTCCCAGGGAGCGAGCATGTCCAGGATGACCCGGTCGACCTCGGTGTCGGACAGGTTGTCCTGGAGGTCCCCGACGGTCAGCCGCCAGGCCGGGTGCGGGCCGCCGAAGTACCGCTCGACGTTCGCCTGCGCGATCTCGGCGAAGTCGGCGCGGCGCTCGTAGGAGTGCAGCATGCCCTGGTCGCCCACGGCCCGCAGCAGGAAGGTGCTCAGCGAGCCGGAGCCGACACCCGCCTCGACGACGCGCGCGCCGGGGAAGATGTCGGCCATCGCGAGGATCTGCCCCGCGTCCTTGGGGTAGACGACGGCAGCGCCGCGCGGCATGGACAGGACGTAGTCGGGGAGCAGGGGACGCAGCGCGAGGTAGGCGACGTTTCCCGTGGTACGGACGACCGTGCCCTCGGGAGCACCGATCAGCTCGTCGTGGGGGAAGGCTCCCTTGTGGGTGTGGAAGCTCTTCCCCGCCTCGAGCGTGAAGGTGTAGTGGCGTCCCTTGGGGTCGGTGAGCTGGACCTGGTCCCCGACCTGGAAGGGCCCGCGACGGCGGGCGGCACCGGTCGGTTCGGACATGGGGGCAAGGGTAGTCCAGGCACGCCCCCCGGCCGTAATCGAGGCCCGCCC
>NZ_JAKMAY010000579.1:0-1192 GCF_022015835.1 Streptomyces sp. ICN903
GTGCGGGGCGGGGCCGGACGCACCGCCTGGACGCGGGGCCGCGTGCCCGCCGCGCTCGCCGTGCTCACGGCCGGGGTTGCGGCGTTCCACTCCCTGGTGCCGGGGGCCGTACTGGGTCTGGGCAGCCTGCTGGAGTCCTTCCTGCCGTGGCTCGGTCTCGCCGTCCCCCCGCTGCTGTTCGCGGCGCTGGTACGCCGCTCGGCCCTCGCCCTGGTGGCCCTGGCGCTGCCGTCGGCGGTCTGGCTCGTCCTCTTCCACGACGCCCTGTCCCCCCGGGACGGGGATGCCTCCGGCGCCGCCCGTACCGCCCTCCTCACGGCCGTCCAGCACAACGCGAGCGACGAGAACCGCGACCCGGCCGCCACCGCGCGGGCCCTGGCCGCCGCCGGCCCCGACATCGTCGCGCTGCAGGAGCTGACCCCCGCCGCCCTGCCCGCCTACGGCGAGGCGCTGGCACGGGAGTACCCGCACCACGCGGTGGTGGGGACCGTCGGCCTGTGGTCCAGGCACCCCCTGACCGGCACCCGTCCGCTGGACATCCGCCCCGCGGACCTCGGCCCCGACTGGAACCGCGGGCTGCGCACCACCGTACGCACCCCGCACGGCGACATCGCCGCGCACGTGGTCCATCTGCCCTCGGTCCGCGTCCGCGCGACCGGTTTCGACACCGGGTGGCGGGACGAGAGCGCCGCCCTGCTGGGGGAGGAGCTGCGGGCGGAGGAGCTGCCCCGTGTGATCGTGCTGGGCGACTTCAACGGCACCCTGGGCGACCGCGGGCTCGCCCCTGTCCTGAACGGTGTGGACTCCACCGGCCGGGAGGCGGCGGACGGCTTCTCCTTCAGCTGGCCCACGGCCTTCCCCGTCGCCCGGATCGACCACGTCATGGCCCGCGGCGCCACCGTCACCCGCCTGTGGACCCTGGCCGCCACCGGCAGCGACCACCTCCCGGTCGCGGCCCGGATCGCGCTCCCGGCCGCGTAGGGGGGTACGCGCGGCGGCGCGGAACGGCGGCGGGGGCGGCGGCGGAAAACGTACGCACGAGTGGTCTAGACAACAACCCGGTGCGCGGCTACGTTGCGCTAGGTCTAGACCAATGTCCTACGGTCTGGCGCCGTCCGGCCACACCTCGTCGCATGTCCGGAAAGCTCGCGGACCCCCACCCCCAGGAGCACACCATGCGCAGGAAGACCCC
>NZ_JAKMAY010000058.1:0-24172 GCF_022015835.1 Streptomyces sp. ICN903
CCGCCGCGTAACGTCCCCTCACTGCCGCGACCAGCGGCCACGCGGCGCCGACGACCGCGGCGGCCGGCAGCGGGCCCGGCCCTCCCCCCGCGGCGCCCAGCGCACCGGCCGGCAGCGCGGCGCCGAGCACGTCCACCGCCAGAGCCGGTGGAATGCGCCGGCCGGCCCCCGGTCTCTCCCTCGTCCCGCGCTTCCCGTCCCGCGCGCGAACGCGTAACGGCTCGACTAAGCCCGCGGGCGCTTCGGCGACCCGCGTTCCGGCAGCCTCGAACAAGGCCCTGCCCCCCTACTCGGTCGGCGTCCCCATCCCCCCGCTCGGCCGGCCGGTGCCGGCTCCGCATTCGCCTCCGTACCGAGTGTGAAGACTAGAACACACTTGCCGATTTCCGCGGCCGTTTACCCAAGTTGTTGATGTGTGCTGTTTCGGGTTCACATGGCGGCCGGAGATCACCTCCGGATGTCCGGCCGTGTTCCCCCGTCAGGTCCCGTACGCCTCGCCGCCCAGCTCCAGCCGGGCGGTGCCCGCGGTGGCGTCGGCGAGCCAGGAGCGGAAGGCGGCGACCTCGGCCTCGGGCAGCCCCACCTCGATGGCGACCTCGGCGCCGTAGTGCACGCCGCGCACCTCCCGTCCGCCGGTGCGCAGGTCGTTCTCGATCCGGCCCGCCCGCTGGTGGTCCACCGTGACCGTGGCCAGCCTCATCCGCCGCCGGGTGACGGTGCCCAGCGCGTCGAGGGCCTCGCCGACCGCGCCGCCGTAGGCCCGGATCAGCCCGCCGGCGCCCAGCTTCACCCCGCCGAAGTACCGGGTGACGACCGCGACGGCGTAGCGGACCTCGCGGCGCAGCAGCATCTGGAGCATGGGCGCTCCGGCCGTGCCGCCGGGCTCCCCGTCGTCGCTCGCCTTCTGCACACCGGCGTCGGCGCCGATGACGTAGGCCCAGCAGTTGTGGGTGGCGTCCGCGTGCCGCTCGCGGACGCGTGCGACGAACGCCCGCGCCTCCTCCTCGGTGGCGGCGGGCGCGAGCGCGCAGATGAAGCGCGACCTGTTCACCTCGGTCTCGTGCACGCCCTCGCCCGCGACCGTCACATACTGCTCCCGCATTCGGCCCACCCTACGGTCCGCCGCGGGGAATGGCCCGGCCGGGCCGTCCGTTGGCAGGGGCATGTACGGAGATTCGGAGACAGTCCGCAGGATCCTGACCGAGGCCGGCGACACCTGGGCGGTGGTCGGCCTGTCGTCCAACCGCGACCGTGCGGCCTGGGGCGTGGCCGCCACGCTCCAGCGGTTCGGCAAGCGGATCGTGCCCGTCCATCCCAAGGCGGAGACGGTGCACGGCGAGCGGGGATACGCCTCCCTGGCCGAGATCCCCTTCCCCGTCGACGTCGTGGACGTGTTCGTCAACTCCTCGCTGGCGGGTGGCGTCGCGGACGAGGCGGTGGCGGCCGGGGCGAAGGCCGTCTGGTTCCAGCTCGGCGTGGTCGACCAGGCGGCCTTCGAGCGCACCCGCGCGGCGGGCCTGGAGATGGTGATGGACCGCTGCCCGGCCATCGAGATCCCGCGTCTGGGCTGAACGCCAGGAGGTGCGTCCCGTCCACCGGGCGGCGGGCGGGACGCACCTCCCGTGCCGGGTCAGGCCAGTTCCAGCACCAGCTTGCCGACGTTCTCCCCCCGGAAGAGCATCTGCAGCGTCTCGGGGAAGTCGTCCACGGTCCCCTTGACCACGTGCTCCTTGACCTTGACGCGCCCCTCGCCGATCCAGCCGGCGATCTCCTGCGCGGCCTGCCCGTAGCGCTTGGCGTAGTCGAAGACCACGAAGCCCTCCATCCGGGCCCGGCGGACCAGCAGGGACAGGTAGTTGGACGGGCCCTTGACCGGGGTGGCGTTGTTGTACTGGCTGATCGCGCCGCAGATCACCACGCGGGCGTGCATCGCCAGCCGGGCGAGGGCGGCGTCCAGGATGTCGCCCCCGACGTTGTCGAAGTAGACGTCGATGCCGTCCGGCGCGTGCTCGCGCAGCGCCTTGCGCACGTCCTGCGCCCGGTAGTCGATCGCCGCGTCGAAACCCAGCTCGTCGGTGAGCATGGCGCACTTGCGCGGCCCTCCGGCGATGCCCACGACCCGGCAGCCCTTCGCCTTGGCGATCTGGCCGGCGATGGTGCCCACCGCGCCCGCGGCTCCGGAGACCACCACGGTCTCGCCCTCCTTGAGCGCTCCGACCTCCAGCAGGCCGAAGTACGCCGTCATGCCGGGCATGCCCAGCGCGCCCAGGTACGTCGAGGGCGGGGCGAGCGCGGTGTCGATCTTCATCGCGCCCCTGCCGTCGGAGACGACGTACTCCTGTACGCCGAACGTGCCCACCACGTGGTCGCCGGGCCGGTAGTCGGGGTGGTCGGACGCGGTGACCTCGATGACCGATCCCGCGCGCATCACCTCGCCGATGCCGACGGGCGGCAGGTAGGAGGGGCGGTCGTCGAGCCATCCCCGCATGGCGGGGTCCAGCGAGATGACACGGGTGCGGCCCGCGAAGCGGCCCGGCCCGGGGTCCTCCACGGGCACCGAGCGGTGCTCCCAGTCCTCGGGCTTGACCTCTCCGGTGGGGCGGGCCGCCAGGCGGATCTGGCGGTTGGTCGCTGGCATGGGGCCTCCTGCTGATCAAGACTCCCTGTACCGTACCGACCGGTAGGTACGAGGTCGATGTGATCTGCGACACCTCCGGCTCCGGTACAGGGCGGGAGCGGCCCCGGAGCGGGCCCGGCCGTCAGCCGTCGGGCAGCCGGCCCACGAAACGGCGTCTGATCAGCCGCCGCTCGGCCGCGGTGGTGCCGCCCCACACCCCCTCGGTCTCGCCGCGCCTGACGGCCCAGTCCCTGCACTGGTACATGACGGGACAGCCCAGGCAGACGGCCCGCGCCCGGGCCGTCTGCCGCTGCGCCAGGCCGCCGTCGCCGACGGGGAAGAAGAGTTCGGGATCCTCGCCGCGGCACGCCGCGGACTCGCGCCAGCCCATGTCAGCGCACCGGTCGCGGGACACGGGGCAGCCGTCGGGAAACCACCGGGCACCCGGGGAAGGGGTAGAAGTCGGGAACGCTCACCGGAACCTCCGAGGAATCGGGGCGGCCCGTCGGCGGGCAGCCCGGAGATCCCCGCGGCGCGCTGGTGCGCCGCAGAGCCCGGCAGGGGCGTTGATGTCCAAATATAAACGAATGTCCCGGTAAAGGCCGTGCTCCGGCAAAGGCCACGCTCCGGCCCCGCCCCTCACCAGGCGGTGCAGGGCGAGCCGGGCCGGACCCGCGTAGAGGACGAGTGCCGGAAGCGGTCCCTCCATGCGCAGCTCGGTGCCGGTCCGCCCGTCGGGCGGGACGGCGACCGCGTGGTGCGGGCGCATCCGCACGGGACCGGCCCTCACCCGCCAGGTCCACCGCCGCCGCGCCTCGCCGACCTCCTCGACGGTGAAGGCGACCGGCACCCCGGCAGCGGGACGACCACGCCCTCCATCCCGGGCTCGATGCGGTCGCCGCCCACGCGCACGAACCGGATCCGCGGGGACCGGGTGGGCCACAGTCCCGGCCGCGCGTAACGCTCCCCCACGTCCTCGGCCGGGGCCCGCCCGGTCGCCCGCAGGGTCATCCGTGCCGTACCGGCCGCCCCTCGTCACGAAAGGGGCGGCCGGCACGGCATGCGCCGGGGCGCTCCCTCATCCGTCGGAGTAGCTGAGTTCCCCCAGGGTCCAACTGCTCACCTCGCCGATGGCGACGCGGTACATGCCACCGGTGTCGGGGAGGCCGTAGCTTCCCTGGAGGATGCGGGCGACGTGCAGGTGCAGGTGGGTGGGCCTGCCTCCGCCGCGCCCGCCGTCCTCCCCGGACGGCCCGAACAGCTCGGCGAACGGCTTCAGGCGCTCGGAGTCCCGCAGGACCTCGGCGACCCGCGCCTTCCAGACGGCCTCGGGCGCCAGCCTTCCGGTGATGACCGCGCCGGGGACCACCACGGTGAGGGGCATCTGGTTGCTCCGCTCGGACTCCACCTTCTCGGCGATGGAGACGAGCAGGTCATCGTGGTTCGACATGCGGGCAGACTAACGCCCGCGACGGTGGTCAGTCGCCGGTGCGGGCTGCCTGGAGGCCCAGGCCGTCGAGCACCCGCGCGCCGGGCAGACCCGCCAGGACCCCACCGGGCACCAGCAGTTTGCCCCGGCGGCGGCCCGATCCGACGACGGCGTACGGGGTGTCGGCGACCGCCGCGTCCACCAGCAGGGGCCAGCCCTCGGGCAGGCCGATCGGGGTGATGCCGCCGTACTCCATGCCGGACTCGCCGACGGCCGTCTCCATGGGCGCGAACGAGGCCTTGCGGGCGCCCAGTTCGCGCCGGACGGTGCGGTTGACGTCGGCGCGGGTGTGGGCGAGGACGACGCAGGCCGCCAGGGTGGTCTCCTGGCCGCGGCGGGCCGCGACGACCACGCAGTTGGCGGACTGCTCGGGCGGGATGCCGTGGACCTCGCCGAAGCGGGCGGTGTCGGCGTCGTCCGGGTCGCTGTCGACGTAGACGATCCCGCCGGCCGGCACGGGGCCGCGCAGCGCGGCGGCGACCGGCGGGGCCAGCAGGTCGAGCTTTTCGGCGACCGGCCAGGCGTCGGTGAAGTTCCCGATGGGGGCGCGCATGGCGTGCACCGTAGCAGCCGCCCGGGTGCCCTCCGTGCGGGGCGGGCCGGCGGAGGTCAGAGCCAGTGGTTGCGGGCGACGTACAGCAGCAGTGCCAGGCCGTGCAGGGCGACGGCGAAGAGCAGCAGCAGGCGCAGGGTCCGGTTGCTCATGGCGTACGCATTCCGTCGGTGCTTCCTGTCCGGTCGGCGGGCGGGGCCGGAACCGTTCCGTGGCCGGCCGTCCCTTCCAGTCTGCCTGCTTCCGCCCCGGCCGCCCCNGCCCCGGCCGCCCCCGGCTCGGGGATCTCCAGACCGGCCAGCGCCGCCAGCTGCCCGGGGGTCACCCCCTCGGGCACCGGCACCGGCGGCGGGGTGCGCAACGGGGGCAGCCAGCCCTCCCGCGGATCCCAGCGCCGCACGACCTTGGCGGGCGCGCCCGCGACCACGGCGTGGTCGGGCACCTCACCGCGGACGACCGAACCGGCCGCCACCACCGTGTTCCGCCCCAGCCGCGCGCCCGGCAGCACCACCGCTCCCGTGCCCAGCCAGCTGCCCGCACCGATCTCCACCGGCGCCGAGCGCGGCCACTGCCTGCCGATCGGCTGGTGGGGGTCGTCGTAGGAGTGGTTGGTGGAGGTGATGTAGACATACGGGCCGCAGAAGACGTCGTTCCCGATCGTCACGCCCGCCCCGGCTCCGTCGGCGACCACATGGCTGCCCCGGCCCAGGACCACCCCGTCGCCCAGTCTCAGCACCGTGTCCGGCCCGAGGTCGAGGTCCGGCATCATCCCGGCGGTCAGCGTGACCTCGGCGCCGACGACGCAGCAGGCGCCCAGCTCGATCCACTCGGTGCCGAACAGCGTGCCCTGCGGGAAGGCCAGCCGGGTGCCCTCCCCGATGCTGCGGAAGGCGTACGGCCCGGGGCGCTCGGCCGAGACGGCCCCCGCCCGCTGCGCGTGGCGCCACAGCCCGTGCACGGCGCGGGAGGCCGTACGGGAGGAGGCCGCGCGGGACAGCAGGGAGGAGAACACGTTCCTGTTCTTGGGCACCTGATCACGGTAGACGCCCGGGCGGGCGGCGCACCGCCCGCCGTGCTGTGATTCCCGCCCCACCCATCGCTTACGGTGCCGTTTCGAAGAAGGCGATCGGCACACGGCCGTGCGCGGCACGGCAGGCGGGAGAGGGCACGGATGGAACGGCGAGCGATGATCGCGGGCGTGGTGGGCAGGGAGCCCGAGATCGATCCGGAGGCGTACGTCGCCCCCACGGCCGTGGTGGTCGGCCAGGTGTCGCTGGGGCCGGGCGCGAGCGTCTGGTACAACGCGGTGCTGCGCGGCGACTGCGACGCGATCACCCTCGGCAGGGACAGCAATGTGCAGGACAACTGCACCGTCCACGCCGATCCGGGTTTCCCCGTCGTCGTGGGCGAGCGCGTCTCGGTGGGGCACAACGCGGTGCTGCACGGCTGCACGATCGGGGACGAGGTCCTGGTCGGGATGGGCGCGACGGTGCTCAACGGGGCCCGGGTGGGCGCCGGTTCGCTGGTGGCGGCCCACGCCCTGGTCCCGCAGGGCATGGAGGTCCCGCCCGGTTCCCTGGTCGCCGGGGTGCCGGCCCGCGTCAGGCGGGAGCTGACCGAGGAGGAGCGCGAGGGTGTCCGCGTCAACGCCGCGGCGTACCGGGGGCTGGCCGGCGCGCACCGGGAGACGCTGGTCGTTCCGGAGGACGGCGAGGGCTGAGACCGCGGCGGGCACCCGGTACACGCGCCTCGGACGGGGGCCCCGTGTACCGGGTGCGTACCGAAGCGGGGGTGGCCGTGGCCCGGCCGAGGCGGCGGCTCTAGTGTTCTCGCCATGTGGCCAGGACAGCAGCCGCCCGGGGGCGAGCAGAACCCGCAGGACCCGCACAGCCTGCAGAACCAGCAGAACCAGCCCAACCCGTACCAGACGCCGGGTTACCAGGCTCCGAACCCCTACCAGACGCCGGGGTACCAGGCGCCCAACCCCTACCAGGGCCCGGGCTACCAGGGGCATCCCGGAGGCCAGTGGGGGCAGCCGGGCGTGCCCGGCGCACCGCAGCCGCCGCAGGGCGGCAAGGACGGGAAGAGGGGCCGGAACACGGCGATCGCCATCGTCGCGGCCGTCGCGGTGATCGCCGCGGCCGTGGTGACGGGCGTCCTCGTCCTCACCGGCGACGACAAGGGCGAGAAGGGCGAGAAGACCGCGGGCCCCGGCGCCGCTGTCTCGCCGAGCCCCGAGCCCTCCACCGCCGAGCCGGACGAGGACGAGGACTCCGGTGCCGAGCGGGACGATCCCACCAACCCGCGCGACGGCGTCGCCCCCGAGAAGCCCGAGCCGGTGGTCCCCGGCTGGAAGGTCGTCACCAACGCCAAGCACCACAACGCCTTCGACGTGCCCGCCGACTGGAAGCTCGGCACGGAGACGACGATCATCGGCTACGGGCAGAAGGACGAGGACGACCCCTTCTCCGGACCCCAGGTCGCCTTCAGCGCACCGGCCTTCTACAAGGAGGGCTGGTGCAAGGTCGGCAACAGCAAGTACACCCGGGCCACCGTCGGCAGCAAGGGCGGCCAGGGCTCCCGCAACACCGCCGAGGGGGCCGAGATCGCCGCGGAGAACTTCGTCTACTTCGCCTACGGCGAGCAGAAGGACACCGTCAAGCTGACCAAGGCGAAGAAGTTCTCCAACGAGCACGGCATCACCGGCCACATAGCGAGTGCCACGGCCACCGGGGTCAAGAAGGAGAACAAGTGCGACTCCGACGGCAGGGTCGTGACCGTCTCCTGGATCGACGGCAGCAACGACCTGCGCATCTGGCTCCTGATCACCGACGCCGGGGTCGATGACGAGGTGTCCCAGGAGACCATCGACAAGATGACCGGCAGCCTGCGGCCGTACGCGGAGCAGGACTGACCGGCAGGGGGCCCGCCGGCGGCGGTGGGGCGGGGCGGCAGCCGTCCCGCCCCACCTGGGCGGGCCGCAACTACACGCTGCTGACGGCCGCCGCGGTGATCACCGGACTGGGCAACTCCGGTGCGCTGATCGCGGCGGCGTTCGCCGTGCTCGCCCTGGGCGGCGACGGCACCGACGTGGGTCTGGTCGCCGCCGCCCGCACCGTCCCCCTGGTACTGTTCCTGCTCGTCGGCGGCGCCGTCGCCGACCGGCTGCCGCGCCACCGGGTGATGGTGGCGGCCAACGCGCTCAACTGCGTCTCCCAGGGCGTCTTCGCCGCACTGGTGATCGCCGGGAGCGCCGAGCTGTGGCAGATGGTGCTGCTGTCGGCGCTGGGCGGCACCGGCCACGCCTTCTTCGCCCCGGCCGCCGAGGGGATGGTGCTCGCCAGTGTCCGCGGCGAGCAGGCCGGACGTGCCTTCGCCGTCTTCCGGATGGGGGTCAACGGCGCCTCCATCGGCGGCGCGGCGCTCGGCGGCGCGCTGATCGCCGCGGTCGGCCCCGGCTGGGTGCTGGCGATCGACGCCGCCGCGTTCGCCGCCGCGGGGGCGCTGCGCGCCCTGCTCGACCTGCGCGGAATGCCCGAACGGGCGCCGGGCGGCGGCCTGCTCGGCGATCTGCGCGACGGCTGGCGCGAGGTGGTGGGGCGGCCGTGGCTGTGGGCGGTGGTCCTGCAGTTCGCGGTGGTCAACGCGGTGGTCGCGGCGGCCGAGGCGGTGTACGGGCCGCAGGTCGCCGAGGAGCACCTGGGCGGCGCCCGGCCGTGGGGGCTGGCCCTGGCTGCCTTCGGCGCGGGCACGGTGTGCGGCGGGCTGCTCATGACCCGCTGGCGGCCGCGCCGCATCATGCTCGCGGGCACCCTGTGCGTCTTCCCCCTGGCGCTGCCCTCTGCGGCGCTGGCGGTCCCCCTGCCCGCGGCGGGCCTGGCCGCGGTGATGTTCACCACCGGGGTGGCCATCGAGGTGTTCGGGGTGTCCTGGATGACGGCGCTGCACCAGGAGGTGCCCGAGGAGAAGTTCTCCCGGGTCTCGGCCTACGACTGGCTGGGGTCGATCGCCCTGGTGCCCCTGGCCACGGCCGCGGCCGGGCCCGTCGAGTCGCTGGTGGGCCGGCCGGCGGCGCTGTGGGGCTGCTCGGTGCTGGTCGCGGTGCTGACGGCCGCAGTGCTGTGCGTGCCGGGGGTGCGCGACCTGACCCGGCGGGACGGGACCGCGGCGGCCGGCTCTCAGCCGACGGTGAAGGAGCCCTCCGGCGGCTCGGGCGAGGGCGCCGCCTCGCTCTCCTGAACCGGGCGCGCGTTCCCGGTCAGCCGCTCCAGCGCGGCCCCGTGCACCACCCGGGCCGGGAACGGGTCGCCCGCCGCGTCCCGCGCCAGCCGCTCCACGGGCAGCCCGGCGCGGGAGGCGGCCAGCACGGTGTTGCCGAACCGGCGGCCGCGCAGCACGGCGGGCTCGGCGATCAGGCACAGCCGGCCGGGGTCCTCGCCGAAGACCGTGCGGAAGGCGGCCAGCTGGGAGCGGAGGAAGCCGAAGGGCGCGGCGTCGGCGAGGTTGGCGACGTAGACGCCGTCCGGCCGCAGCGCCCGGGCCGCGGCCCGGGCGTACGCCAGGGTGGTCAGATGGGCCGGGACGCGGGAGCCGCCGAAGACGTCGGCGACCAGGACGTCCACCGACCCGGCGGGGCGATCCCGCAGCGCGGTGAGGGCGTCCTCGGCCCGCACCTCGATGCCGCCGCCGGGCGGCAGCGGCAGGTGCTCGGCGACCAGGCCGAGCAGGGCCCGGTCGGCCTCCACCACCTCCTGGCGGGAGCCGGGGCGGGCGGCGGCGAGGTAGCGCGGCAGGGTCATGGCCCCGCCGCCCAGGTGGAGGGCGTCCAGCGGCGCGCCCGGGGCGGCGGCGCGGTCCAGGACGTGGGCGATCCGGCGCACGTACTCGAACTCCAGGTGCGCCGGATCGCCGAGGTCCACGTACGACTGGGGCGCGTCGTCGACGGTGAGCAGCCAGGCGCGCGGCCGGTCCACGTCCGGCAGCAGCCGGGCGGTGCCCTGGTCCACGGCCCGGCGTACGGGCACCGGCTCCCCTGCCGTCCGGTCGTCCGCCGTCCGGTCCCGTGCCACCTCGTCCATCGCCCCATTGTCCCGTCCTCCCGGCCGGCCGCGGGACGGGGTCGGCCGGGGTGCCGGGTCGTGGACCTCACAGCGGGCAGACCGGGACGTATGTCGCCGGTGTCGGTTACGCTCGCCCGGTGCCCGTCCCCGCTCCCCGGCCCGTCGGACCCGCCGCCCGGTGGTCCGCGGTGCTGTTCTCCCCGTGGTCCCGTCTGTCCCTCCTGGCCGTGCTGCTGGCCGCCGCCGCCACGACGGTGGCCCTCCACGAGCCCCAGCAGCTGATCGCCCAGGGGTGGCGCCCCCCGCTGACCGGAGGCGGCGCGCTGGCGCTGTTCGCCCTCGCCTACGGTCTGGGCACCGCGGCCCTCGTGCCCAGACCGGTGCTGAACCTGGCCTCGGGCGCCCTCTTCGGCGCCGCCCTGGGCACCGCCGCGGCGGTGGCCGGGACGGTGCTGGGGGCCGGGCTGGCCTTCGGGCTGGGGCGGCTGCTGGGGCAGGACGCCCTGCGCCCGCTGCTGCGCGGCCGCTGGCTGGCGGCCGGGGACCGGCAGCTCAGCCGCCGGGGCTTCCGCTCGATGCTGGTGCTGCGGGTGCTGCCGGGCATCCCGTTCGCCGTCTCCAACTACGGCGCCTCCGTCAGCCGGATGCGCTGGTCCGCCTTCCTGTCGGCCACCGCGCTGGGCTGCGTGCCCAACACCGCCGCGTACGCCGTGGCGGGCAGCCAGGCCTCCACTCCGACCTCGCCCGTCTTCCTGGTCGCGTCCGCCTTCATCGCCGTTCCCGGGCTGGCCGCCGCGGTCTTCGCCTGGCGCAAGCGCGCCCGGCTGCGCGGGTCCGGGGCGTCGGCCTCGGCCTCGGCCTCGGACCAGACCACCGATCAGGCCGCGGACCAGGCCACCGATCAGGCCGCGACCGGGGCGCCGGGCCGGGCGGTCACCGGGCCGGTACGCGCGAACCCGCGACGTTCGCCCGCCGTTTCCCTCTCCGTTCCCGACCGGCCATAGCATCTGCCCGACCTGACCGATGATCACGAAATAGGGACGAGCACACCCCGACATGTCTTGGTTCGAAGCGTTCATCCTCGGGCTCGTCCAGGGGCTGACCGAGTTCCTTCCCATATCCTCCAGCGCCCATCTGCGGCTGACCGCGGTCTTCGCGGGATGGGAGGACCCCGGCGCGGCCTTCACGGCCGTCACCCAGATCGGCACCGAGGCGGCGGTGCTGATCTACTTCCGCAAGGACATCGCGCGGATCGTCTCCGCCTGGTTCCGCTCGCTGTACGACAGGCAGGCGCGCCGCGAGCACGACGCGAAGCTGGGCTGGCTGGTGATCGTCGGCTCCATCCCGATCGGCGTCCTCGGCCTGACCCTCAAGGACTACATCGAGGGCCCCTTCCGCGACCTGCGGCTGATCGCCACGACCCTGATCGTGCTGGGCATCGTCCTGGGCGTGGCCGACCGGCTCGCCTCCCGCGACGCCTCCGGCGGGCGCCACCGCGCCGTGCGCGAGCGCAAGTCGCTGGAGAGGCTGACCGTGCGCGACGGCCTGCTGTACGGCATGGCCCAGGCGATGGCGCTGGTCCCCGGTGTGTCCCGCTCCGGCGCGACGATCAGCGGCGGCCTGTTCATGGGCTACACCCGCGAGGCCGCCGCCCGCTACTCCTTCCTGCTGGCCATCCCGGCCGTCCTCGCCTCCGGTCTGTTCGAGCTGACGGAGATCGGCGAGGGGCACGTCTCCTGGGCGCCGACCCTCTTCGCGACCGTGCTGTCCTTCCTCGTGGCCTACGCGGTCATCGCCTGGTTCATGAAGTTCATCTCCACCAGGAGCTTCATGCCGTTCGTGGTCTACCGGATACTGCTGGGCCTGCTGATCTTCGCCCTGGTCGCGGCCGGGGTGATCTCCCCGCACGCGGGCGAGGCGGCGGGCTGACGCCCGCGGGCGTCAGCCCGCCGCCCGGGACGGTCTCACCGGCCCTCGGTGAGACCGTCCTCGCCCGCGCCCCGGCTCAGCACCGCCTCGCGCACCCGCCTGTGCACCTCGGGGAAGTTCTCCCCGGTGGCGCGCACCACGCGGAAGGGCGGCCCCATGTCGGAGTGGCCGACCAGGAACTCCGCCCCCGTGACGGTCCAGCGGCCGCCCCCGGGAGTGAAGGTGAAGCGGGCCATGGAGCCCTCGTTTCCGCTGCGCTTGCTCTCGGGGGCGAAGCTGGCGATCTGGTCGCCCAGGCCGTAGACCACCCAGGTGCCGTTCACCTTCTCGTACGGCTGGGGCACGTGGTTGTGGGTGCCGATCAGCAGGTCGATGTCCCGGCGTCCGCCGGTGCGCGCGGCGGTGAGCCTGCGGGCCAGCTCCTTCTGCGTCGTGTCGGGCGCCTGCTGCCACTCGGTTCCCCAGTGGAGGCTGACGATCACCACGTCGGCCCCGGCACGGCGGGCGGCTCGGGCGTCGGCGAGCACGCGTTCCGGCTCCAGCACGCTCACCGCCCACGGCCGGTCCTCGGGGAGCGGGATGCCGTTGGTGCCGTAGGTGTACGCCAGATGGGCGATGCGGGCGCCGCCGGCCTCCAGCAGTGCCGGGCGGGCGGCCTCCGCCGCGTCGCGGGCGGTGCCCGTGTGCCGCACTCCCGCCGCGTCCAGCGCGCCGAGGGTGCGGCGCACCCCCTCGAAGCCGTCGTCGAGGCTGTGGTTGGAGGCGGTCGAGCAGCTGTCGTAGCCGGTGGCCCGCAGGGCCTTGGCGAGTTGGGGCGGGGAGCGGAACAGCGGGTAGCCGGTGAAGGGACCGTCCTCGTCCCCGTAGGGCGTCTCCATGTGGCACAGCGCGATGTCGGCGGACTCGACCACCGGTTTGACGCCCGCGAGGATACGGGTGAAGTCGTATCCGGTGCCGCCCGCGTCACGCCGGGCCTGCTCGATGATCGACGGGTACGGGATGATGTCGCCGGTCGCCACCACGGTGAACGGCCTGCCCCTGTCCGCCCGTGCGGCCCGGTCCTCCCCCGGGGCGCTGCCGGGCGCGGTGCACGAGGCGGGCGCGGCGAGCGCCAGTACGGCGGCGGCCGTGGCCGCCAGGCGTATCCGGCGGCCCGGGCGTATCCGGTGCGCCGCGCCGTCCCCTCCCGTACGCCCGGCCGTACGCCGTGCGCTCCGTCCGGCTGCCGTCCCCGCTGGTGCGATTCGGCGCATCCTCGCCTCCTGTTCGTCCTGGCGTGCCGCTTCGGGGCGGTCGCGCCGTCCTCCTCCTCCGGCAGCGTGGGCGGCGGCGGGGCGGGCGGCACCTTCGGCGGCGCCCGGCTGCGCCGACCGGGCGAACGGATCGCGCGGCTGCCGGAACGGGGGCGCGGTGAACGGCGTGCGGGGCGGGTGCGGCACGCGCCCGGAGGACGGCTCGGCCCGTCGTCGGCGGCGGGCAGGCCGCGCGGGTGGTCCGGGCCGCCCGTGCGAGCGGGCGCGGGAAACGGTGCGACCGCGCGGGTCGCTTTTCCACACCGCCCCGGCCTGGGAAGCTGTTCGCAGACAACCGCGGGGCATCCGCAGCGAATCCGGAGTTCACCTTGGCCGAGCGCGACGACGACAGCTACCGACTCCTGGCCGGGCTGCCCTTCGCGGCCATGACCGTCGTCGTCCTGGTTGACGTGACGGCCGGTCCGGGTGTGGGGTTCCTGCCGCTGCTGTCGCTCGGTCCCGCCTTCGCCAGCCTGGTCGGCGGCATGCGCCGCACCGCGCTGATCGGGCTGCTGGCCCTGGTCATGTGCTTCTGCCTGTCCTTCTACGACGGTCTGCTGGGGACCACGCGCGGCTACACGGCGCTGCTGTCGGTGGCCGGGGTGTCGGCGGCCGGACTGGTCGCGGCCGCCATCCGCCAGCGGCACGAGGCCGAGCTGGCGAACGTGCGGTCCATCGCCGAGGTGGCCCAGCGGGTGCTGCTGCGCCCGGTGCCCCGGGCCGCGGGGCACCTGCGGATCGCGGTGTCCTACACCTCCGCGGTGGCCGAGGCCCGGATCGGTGGCGATCTGTACGAGGTGGTCAACTCGCCCTCGGGGGTCCGGGTGATCGTGGGCGACGTCCAGGGCAAGGGGCTGGAGGCGGTGGAGACGGCCGCGGTCGTCCTGGCCGCGTTCCGGGAGGCGGCGTACGACGAGCCGGACCTGGCGGCGGTGAGCGCCCGGCTGGAGCGATCGGTCAACCGGCACATGACACAGGAGCGGTTCGTCACGGCGGTTCTGGCCGAGACGCACGAGGACCGTTCGGTGACCCTGCTCAACCACGGCCACCCCTCGCCGCTGGTGGTCCGCGCGGACGGTACGGCCCATCTCGCCGAGCCGCCGGAGACCGCGCCGCCCCTGGGCATGGGCTTCGACCTCAAGCCCCCGGAGCCGTACGGGCTGTCGCTCGCCCCCGGTGAGCAGATGCTGCTGTACACCGACGGTGTGACCGAGGCGCGCGATCCGGACGACCGCTTCTACCCGCTGATCCGGCGGGCCTTCCTGTTGCGGGAGAAGAACCCGGACATCGGCCTGGAGTCGCTGTGCCGGGATCTGGTGACCCATGTCGGCGGGCCGCTGCAGGACGACGCGGCGATGCTGCTCCTGCGGTACCGCGAGGGGTGATCCGGGCCGGCTCCGGCCTGATCACGGGCCCGGTCGCCGGCCGGATCGCCGGACTCCGGAAGATTCACCCGCTCGGAGGGGGTACTCGGCAGGTGACCGACCACCGCAGTCCGCACCGACCGAGCTGGACCGAGACCATGAACGAATCCCGCCGCCTCACCCTCCGAGAACTGCGCATCCTGCACGAGACCGAGCGGGCGCTGCTGCGCGACGCCCGCCTCGCCGCCCTGTTCCGGGGGTTCGGCGAGACGGAGCCCGAAGAGGCGGTGTCGCCGGCGGCGGACGGGCCGGCGACACCGCCCCGCCTGTGGCTGCTCCTCGGCGTCTGCTTCTTCCTGGTTCCCGCGCTGATGGTCCTGCATCCGGTGGTCGGCGTGCTGGTGTTCCTCTCCGCCGTGGTCCTGGGCACGGCCTTCCGGGCCGGACGCCGCCCGGGCCGCCCCGGGCGGCGGGGGCCGGGTACCGGCTGAGCGGTGACGGCCCGCCGCCACCGGCCGGGCGTCACCGGTCGGCCAGGTCCAGCCAGGCCGACTCGCCGGGCTCGATGGTGACGGTCCGGTCGGGCAGCACCAGGCGTACGGGCCCCTCGGCCGATCCGGGCAGGCTGACGCGCATCCCGTCCGAGCCCATTCGCACACCCACCCCCCAGTGGTGCCGGTAGCGCATGGTGAAGGAGAACCGGGACAGCTCCGGGAGCGGTGCGGGGTCCAGCCGCAGGGCGCCCCCGCGGGTCTCCAGACCGGTCAGTCCGCGCTGCACCAGGTCCAGTGTCCCGGCCATGGCGCCCAGGTGGATGCCCTCGGCCGTCGTACCGCCCTGGATGTCGGCGATGTCGCTGACCAGCGCCTCCTGTACGTAGTGCCAGGCGTCGGGGCGCCGCACCCGGGCCAGCACCCACCCGTGGACCAGGGAGCTGAGGGTCGAGCCGTGGCTGGTGCGGTGCAGGTAGTGGTCGACCGTGCTCCGCCACAGCTCGTCGTCGAGGGTGTGGCCGAGCCGCTCGAACAGGGCCGCCAGTTCGGCGGGCTGGAACAGGTAGCCGAGCATCAGCGCGTCGGCCTGCTTGGACGCCTGGTAGCGGTTGACGGTGTCACCCTCGGCCTCCAGGATCCGGTCCAGCCGGCGGATGTCCCCGTACTTGCGGCGGTAGCCCTCCCAGTCCAGTTCGGCCAGTTCCCCGTAGCCGTCGAACTGGCTGATGACGCCCGCGTGGAAGGGAACCCGCAGCCGCCGGGAGACGTCGTCCCAGCGTTCCAGCGTCTCCGCGTCCAGGGCGAGTTTCCGGCACAGCTCCTCGCACAGCGGTTCGGGGACGGTCCGGAGCGTCTCCAGGGCCCGGGCGAGCACCCAGGCGGCGGTGACGTTGGTGTAGGCGTTGTCGTCCAGGCCGGGCCGCTCCCTGTCCGGGTAGGCCTCGTGGTACTCGTCGGGGCCGACCACGCCGAGGATGCGGTAGCGCCCCGTGTCCGCGTCGTACCGCGCGGCGCTCCCCCAGAACTGGGCGATCCGCAGCAGCGTCTCGGCGCCCCGAGTGTGCATGAAGTCGATGTCGCCGCTGGCCTGCCAGTACTGCCAGATGTTGTAGGCGATCGCCGAGCCCACGTGGTGCTGGAGGCGGGAGTGGTCGGGCAGCCAGCGGCCCGAGCGCGGGTTCAGGTGCAGGGTCTGGGTCTCCTCGCGCCCGTCGCTGCCGCTCTGCCAGGGGAACATCGCCCCCTCGTAGCCGCTGTCCTCGGCGGCCCGGACGGCCTCGGGCAGCCGCCGGTGCCGGTAGGCCAGCAGGGCGCGGGAGACCTCGGGGAAGTGGACGTTGAGGTAGGGCAGCACGAACAGTTCGTCCCAGAAGACGTGCCCCCGGTAGGCCTCCCCGTGCAGCCCGCGCGCCGGGACTCCGACGTCCAGGTCGGTGATGTGCGGGGAGAGCGTCTGCAGGACGTGGAAGAGGTGGACCCGCAGGATGCGGCCCGCCTCGCCCGGCACCTGGAGTTCGGCGTGCCGCCACAGCTCGTCCCAGGCTGCGCGGTGGGTGTCGAGCAGGTCGGGGAAGCCGGGCGCGTGGCCGATGTCCTCCAGCGCGGCGTGCAGGGGATCGCTGACCGCGATGTCGTGCGAGGTGTGCAGGGACACGGTTTTGACGACGGTGACGGGCCGCCGGGGCCGGACGGCGACGGTCAGCCGCCGCGCCGGCCGCAGTCCGCCCAGGTCGGTGCGCGCCGAGACCGCCTCGCCGCTCTCCAGACGGGTGCGGGCGGCCAGGGCCACGCCGATCTCCGAGTTCGTGGTGCGGCAGCGCACCCAGACGGTGTCCGGCTCGGTCGATCCGGTGCTGTGGCCGGTCAGATGGCGGCCGTTCAGGGCCCGGTAGCGCTCCACGCCCTCGTTGGCGACGCCGCCGTCGAGGGCGGACTCGACCTCGAGCGTGCCGGTCCAGTTCTCCGCGGTGAGGACGGTGCGCAGCGCGGCCAGGTGCGGCTGCCCCATGTGGACCAGCCGGTGCTGCTCGACGCGCAGCCGCCGGCCGGCGGCGTCCTGAAGGCGCAGGGTCCGGGTCAGGACGCCGTGCCTGAGGTCCAGTCGCTGCCGGTACTCCAGCAGCCCGTCCCCGTCGGGGGTCCACCAGGGCGGGGCGGTTCCGTTCGCGGGGTCGTTCACAAGGCCGCTCGCGGGGCCGCTCGTGGGAGCGCCGACGGGGGTGTCCGCAGGGCTGTTCGGGGGACTGTTCCCGGGGCCGCCGCCGGGCGGGGCGCCGGGAGTTCCGCCGAGGGCGCCGTCGAGGATGCGGAAGCGCAGGGGCAGCCAGTTGGGCAGGTTGACCATGTCCTCGTTCTCGACGTCCCTGGGCTCGCTCTCCCCCACGGTGGACACCAGCCGGTTGTAGCAGCCCGCCGCGTACGTGCCCGGGTAGTGGGGTCCTCCGGCATCCGTCTCGGGAGCCGCGCCCCGGGTCGCGAAGTAGCCGTTGCCCAGGGTGCACAGGGCCTCGCGCAGCCGCTCCTCCCCCGGCTCGTAGCCCTCGTAGGCCCATTCCCACCGCTCCACGGTCCCCTCCGCCACTGTCAGCCCTCCTCCTCGTGCCGGCCGGCGCGGGGACCGGGCGGCAGCAGTTCGGCCAGGTCGGTCACGACCACGTCGGCCCCGTGCTCGCGCAGGTCCCGCGCACTGGTGGGGCCGGCCGTCCGGTCCACCCCGACGACCAGTCCGAAGCCGCCGCGGCGGCCCGCCTCCACACCGGCGAGCGCGTCCTCGACGACGGCCGCCTCCGCCGGAGGCACCCCCAGCCGCCGGGCGGCCTCCAGGAACACCGCGGGGTCCGGTTTGCCGGGCAGGTCCAGCCGGGCCGCCTCGTGGCCGTCCACCACGGCGTCGAACACCTCCGGCACTCCTGCTCCGGAGAGCAGTTCCCTCGCGTGCCGGGAGGCGGATATCACCGCCATGGGCACCCCTTCGCGGCGCAGGGCGCGCAGCAGCCGCAGGGTGCCGGGCCAGGCCTCGACACCGCCCCGGCGCAGGGCGGCCGTGAACAGCCGCTCCTTGCGGGCGGCGACGGCACGGACGGTGCCGTTGCCGGGCGGGTCGTCCGGCTCGCCCGGCGGCAGGTCCAGCCCCCTGGAGGCGAGGAAGGCTGCGGCACCGTCCAGGCGGGACCTGCCGTCGACGTACCGCCGGTAGTCCTCCTGGACGTCGAACGGGCGGAACCGGTCCCGCGCGTCCCTCTCCTGTCGTCCGCCGCCGCGTTCGCGCCACTCGCGCAGGCAGTCGTCGAAGGCCTCCTTCCAGGCCGCGGCGTGGACCCGGGCGGAGTCGGTGATCACCCCGTCGGTGTCGAACACCACGGCCCTCAGGCCGTCCAGGCCGTCCGGCGGCGGGTGTGCCGGCGCTTGTGCCGGCGCGGCGGCCTCCTCCGGGTCCCGGGCTGCGGCTGCGGCAGGCGGCATGGTCGTTCCCTCCGGTGGGGGCGTCGGGGCGGTCGGGGTCAGATGTGCTCCGGTACGAGGGCCACGGGGCATTCGGCGTGGTGGATGACGGTGTGGTCGACCACCCCCAGCTGGAGGCCGAGGCGGCCCTGCCGGCGGTGGGCGCCGATCACCAGCAGGTCCGCCCTGCGCGACTCCTCCAGCAGCACCGCACGGGTGGGGCCCTCCACGGCGTGCAGGTGCAGGTCGATCCCGGAGTGCTCGCGGGCCACGGCCCGCAGGGCGCCGTCCAGGTGGTCCATCGCCTCCCGGTGGCGGGCGCCGGCCGGGCTGCCCTGGACCAGCAGGTGGTTCTCCGCCGTGTGGGCGGGCCGGCGCCAGGTCCGCACCGCGTGCAGTTCGCAGTGCCGGGCGGCGGCCTCGCGGAAGGCGAAGTGGGCGGCGGGAGATCCGTCCACCCTGTCCCCGACGCCCAGGACGACCCGGCCGTGGCCGCCGGCGCGGGCGTTCTCCCCGCCGCGTACGACGACCACCGGGCAGTCGGCCCGGCCGGCCGCCTCCAGCCCCACCGAGCCCAGCAGCAGGCCCGCGATCCCGCCCCGGCCCCGTGAGCCGACGACGAGGGCGAACGCGTTGCGGCCGGCGTGGACCAGCGCGGCTCCGGGTTCCTCGTCCAGGACGACGGTGGTCACCCGCAGGCCGGGGGCGCGCAGGCGGACGCGTTCGGTCGCGGCGGACATCAGCTCCTCCGGCTCCGGGTCGCCCTCTGCGCGCTCCTCGGTCCCGTGGACCAGGCACAGCGGTACCGAGTGCCGGACCGCCGCGTCCGCGGCCCAGTCCACCGCGAGCAGACCGGGCCCGGATCCGTCGACGCCCACCAGCAGGGGAAGCTCCACCACCGCCACCTCCTTGTCCCGGCCTCCCGCGGTTTCCCGCTCCCCGTGCCGCCCATTCCGGTTCCGGTCGGCGGGTGACCGTTCCCGGGAACCGGCGGGTCGCGGATTCGCCCGCCGGTTCCCGGGAACGGTCACCCGCATACGGACCGGTGAAACCCGCGGCGGGCGGTTCCCTGCCACCCGCTCCGTGGTGCGGCGCCGCCCGGCCTCCCGTACGGCCGTCCGGCACGGTGGGGTCCGCACGCCGGTCCGGCCGAGGCGAGGGAGGCGCGGCATGCGGTTGTCCGCGGGGTCCGGATGGCGGCGCGGGGCGCTCGCGCCGGCGGCGGGCGCGCTGCCCGCCCTGTCCTTTCCGGCGCCGTCGCTGTGGTGGTGGGCCTACGTCGCGCTGGTCCCGTGGCTGCTGCTGCTCCGTACGGCGGGCGGCGGGCGGCGGGCCGCCGTGGAGGGCTGGCTGGGCGGTACCGGTTTCCTGCTGGCCACCCATCACTGGCTGGCTCCGAGCCTGCACGTCTTTCTCGTGGTGGTGGCGGCCCTGATGGGGCTGCTGTGGGCGCCGTGGGGGTGGCTGGTGCGGCGGCTGCTGGCGGGTGCGCCGGCCGCGGGCCGTGCGGTGGCGGCGGTGGTGCTGGTGCCCTCGGCGTGGCTGATGATCGAGCTGGTGCGCTCCTGGGAGTACCTGGGCGGGCCGTGGGCGCTGCTGGGGGCGAGCCAGTGGCAGGTGCCGCCCGCGCTGCGGCTGGCCTCGCTGGGCGGGGTGTGGCTGGTCACCGTGTGGGTGGTGGCGGCGAACACCGCGCTGGCGGTGCTGGTCGCGGTGCCCGGCGCGCGGCGGGCCGCCGCGGCCGCGGCGGCGGTGTGCGTACTGGTCCCGGCCGCGGCCTGGGCGTGGGCGCCGCTGCCGCGGCCGTCGGGCACGGTCCGTGTCGCGGTGGTGCAGCCGGGTGTGGTCGACGGGGCCGAGGCGCGCTTCGACACCGGTGAGCGGCTGACCCGCGGCCTGGCCGGCCGGGACGTGGACCTGGTGGTGTGGGGCGAGAGCAGCGTCGGCTACGACCTGGGGAAGCGCCCGGATCTGAGCGAGCGGCTGGCGGCACTGTCCGCGCGCGTCGGGGCGCCGCTGCTGGTGAACGTGGACGCCCGGCGCCCGGACGGGCCGGGGATCTTCAAGAGTTCGGTGGCGGTGGGCCCGCGGGGGCCCACCGGGGAGCGCTACGACAAGATGCGGCTGGTGCCGTTCGGCGAGTACGTGCCGGCCCGTTCCCTGCTGGGCTGGGCGACGGCGGTGGGCGAGGCGGCCGAGGAGGACCGCCGTCGCGGGGACGCACCGATGGTGATGGACACCCTCGGGGTGCGCACCGGTCCGCTGGTGTGCTTCGAGTCGGCCTTCCCCGACGTCAGCCGGGCGCTGGCGCGCGACGGCGCCGAGCTGCTCGTCGCCCAGTCGGCGACCTCCACCTTCCAGGACAGCTGGGCGCCGTCCCAGCACGCCTCCCTGGCGGCGCTGCGGGCCGCGGAGAGCGGGCGGCCGATGGTGCACGCCACGCTGACGGGGGTGAGCGCGGCGTACGGCCCGCACGGCGAGCCGGTGGGTGGGCGGCTGGGCACCGAACGGAGCGGGGCCGCCGTTTACGAGGTGCCGCTCGCCTCGGGCACCACCGTCCACGTCCGGTCCGGCGACTGGGCCGTCGCCGCCGCGCTGGGCTCGCTGCTGTCGGCGGCGGCCGTGGCGGCGGTGCGCCGGTTCCGGCGCGGGCGGTACGGCAGGCGGCGGCCCGCCGGGCGCGAGAGGGCTATCCGGCCTGCTCCAGCGCGGCGGTGACGACCCGCTCGCACAGCTCGTGGGTGCGCAGGGCGTCCTCGGCGTCCAGGCGCCGCCCGGCGCGCACGGCGTCGAGGAAGGCCGACACCGTCTGCTCGATGCCGCGCTGGCGGGCCACCGGCACCCAGTCCCCGCGGCGGCGGATGCTGGGCTGGCCCTTGTGGTCGATGATCTCGGCGAGGTTGAGCACCTGGCGCCTGGCGTCCCGCCCGGAGACCTCCAGGATCTCCTCGGCGCTGCCGCTCATGCGGTTCATGACGCCGATCGCGGTGAAGCCGTCGCCGGACATCTGGAGCACCACGTGGTGCAGGAGCCCGTCCCTGACCCGGGCGCGGACGTCGATGTGCCCGGCCGGCCCGGGCAGCAGGAAGCGGAGGGTGTCCACGACGTGGATGAAGTCGTCGTAGACCACCTCGCGCGGGTCGGCCGCCAGTCCGATGCGGTTCTTCTGCATCAGGATCAGGTCGCGCGGGTGCTCCAGGCACTGGACGTACCCGGGCGCGTGGCGGCGGTTGAAGCCGACGGCGAGCGGTACCCGCCGCCGGCCCGCCAGGCGCACCAGGCGCTCGGACTCGGTCAGGGTGTAGGCGAGCGGCTTGTCGACGTAGGTGGGCACTCCGGCTTCCAGCAGCCGGGCGACGATCGCGGGGTGCTCGGCCGTCGGGGCGTGGACGAGGGCCGCGTCGGGGCCGGCCGCGATCAGCCCGTCGAGGTCCGTGTGCCGCTGCGGGCCGGGGATCCGGTGGGCCTCGGCCGTCCGTTCCAGGGTGGCGCGGGTGCGGGTGTGCAGATGGAGTTCCAGCCCCGGCCGGGCGGTGAGCACCGGCAGGTACGCCTTCTGCGCGATGTCGCCGAGTCCGATCACTGCGATCCTCACGGAAACCCCCTTGGTCTCGCCGTCGTCCGGTGCCGCCCGGGGGCGGTCCACCGCCCGGGCCGGTCAGGGAGCGGCCGCCTCGCCGCCGCCCCGTGTTCCCCGCGGACCGGCAGCATACGCGGCGCCCGGCGGCTCCCAGTCGGCGATGCCGTCGAGGCTGCGCAGGGCCAGGCGCGGGCCGAGCCGGTCGAGGGCGGTGAACGCGGCGGTGCGCAGGGCTCGGGCGGGCGGGGAGGACCAGGCGGTCAGCCGCCCGATCCGCCCGGAGCGGCGTACGACGTCCATGGTGCGGGGCAGGCGGTCGCGGGTGTAGGCGGCCAGGCGGCGTTCGAGACCGGCCGCGTCGGGGCCGGCGTGGTGGGCGAGGACGACGGCGTCCTCGATCGCCTGGCAGCCGCCCTGGCCGAGGTTGGGGGTCATGGCGTGGGCGGCGTCGCCGAGCAGGGCGGTGCGCCCCTGGTGGTAGGCGGGCAGTGCGGTGGCGGTGCGGTACACGTCGCCGCGCAGGACGCCGTCGGGCCGTACGGCGGCCAGCAGGTCGGGGACGGGGTGGTGCCAGTCGCCGAACCGGCGCAGCAGTTCGGCCCGTTCACCGTCGGGCGACCTGCCTCCGGCGGGGACGGTGGCGGTGGCGTACGCGTACACCCGGCCGTCGTGGAGCGGGACGGTGCCCCACACCGAGCCGGGCCCCCAGGTCTCGTGGGGGCTGAAGGGCCGCTCGGGTGCGGGGACGACGAAGCGCCATGCGGTGAAGCCGGCGTAGCGGGGGGCGGGGTGGCCGGGGAAGAGGGTCCGCCGGGCGGTGGAGTGGATGCCGTCGGCGGCCACGACGAGGTCGGCCGTGTACTCCCGGACGCCTTCCCCGCCCTTCCTCTCGCCCTCCCCGTCGCCGCTCGTGACGCGTACGGCCGCCGGCCGGCCTTCCCCGCCCGGGTCGGCGACCTCGGCCGGTGTGCCGGTGCGGACCGCGCCGTCGGGCAGCCGGGCGGCGAGCAGGCCTACGAGGTCGGCGCGGTGGGCGACGACGACGGGACCGCCGAAACGCTCGGCCGCCGCGTCGGGGGTGGTGCGTGACAGCCAGCGGCCGGAGGGCGTGCGCAGTCCTCCCTCGCCCTGCCAGGCGGACATGGCGCGGACGGCGTCGCCGACCCCGATGACATCCAGGGCGCGCTGGGCGTTGGGGGCCAGGGCGATCCCGGCGCCGACGGGTTCCAGCGCGGCGGCGCGTTCGAGGACGGTGACCGCCCAGCCGCGCAGGTGCAGTGCCGCGGCGGCGGTCAGGCCCCCGATTCCGGCACCGATGACGACGGCTCGGGGCTGGCTCATGGCAGTGCTCCTCCGTGCGGGCGGCAGCGACTTTTCACTACATCTGTAGTGACACTCCTCAGCCTACTACACCTGTAGTGAGGGGTAGATTGGCGGACATGTCCCGGAGTACGGCCCGCGCCACCGCACGCGGCGAGCTGATCGCCGACACCGCGATCGACCTGCTGGCCGAGCGCGGCCTGCGCGGCCTCACCCACCGCGCGGTGGACGAGGCCGCCGGCCTGCCGCAGGGCTCCACCTCCAACCACGCGCGCACCCGCGAGGCCCTGCTGGAGGCGGCGGTGCGGCGGCTGGCCGTACGCGAGGCACGCGTGCTGGGGCCGGCGCAGCGGATGCCCGGGCCCGGCGACGGCCCCGGAATGCCGGCCGAGGCCGTGGCGCTGGCCCTGCACCGCTATCTGACGCACCACCGCCACCTGGCGGTCGCCCGCTACGAGCTGGCCCTGGAGGCGACCCGGCGCCCCGCCCTGCGGGCGATCTACGACCGGGCCGGGACCGCCGCCTTCCGCGAACCGCTGGTGGCGATGATGGCCGCCGCGGGCTCCACGGACCCCGAGCGGCACGCGCTGTCGCTGATCGCCTGGTGCGACGGGGTGATGTTCTCCTGCACGGCGGGCTCCTACCACTCCACGGTGCCGACGCCGGAGGAACTGCGAGCCGGACTGGAGGAACTGCTGCGCGGCATGCTGGGCGGCTGAGGAGCCCGCGGCGGACCCGGCCGCCCGAGGCGCAGACCGTACAGGCCGCGCAGACCGCACAGGCCGCATGTGCCACGTCGGCCACATGAAACACATGAGTCACCCGCGTCACTCCTGCGGGGAGTTCCCGGCGGCCGTGCGATGCAGCAGAGTGGGCCGGGTGCGACATGTGAGAAGCGCCCTGCTCCTGACCGGAGCCGCTCTGGCGGCCGTCTCGGGGTGCGTCACGGTGGCGGGCGGCCAGCGGCCGGAGGAGAGCGGGCCGCCTCCCCGGCCCAGTGGCCCCGCCCTGCCCCGGCGGGACGCCGAGCCGC
>NZ_JAKMAY010000580.1:0-1179 GCF_022015835.1 Streptomyces sp. ICN903
GTTCCGCCGGACCCGCAGGCACCCCACCCGGAATCCCCGGAGCCCCCGGGCCCCCCTGACACCGGGCGTTCCCCGGACGAGACGGCCGACCCGCTGCGCGACCCGTGGCGGGCGGCGATGCGCCGTGCCCTGGCCGAGGCCGCACGGGCTCCCGGAACCGGTGACGTGCCCGTCGGCGCGGTCGTCCTGGGTCCTGACGGCGCGCTCCTGGGGCTCGGCCGCAACGAGCGCGAGGCGACCGGCGACCCCACGGCGCACGCGGAGGTCGTGGCGATCCGCGAGGCCGCCCGGGCGGTCGGCGAGTGGCGGCTGTCGGGCTGCACCCTGGTGGTGACGCTGGAGCCGTGCACGATGTGCGCGGGCGCGATCGTGCTGTCCCGGCTGGAGAGGGTCGTCTACGGAGCGGTGGACGAGAAGGCGGGCGCGGCGGGCTCCCTGTGGGACGTCGTGCGCGACCGCCGGCTCAACCACCGGCCCGAGGTGATCTCCGGAGTGCTGGCGCGGGAGTGCGGAGCCCTGCTCACCGACTTCTTCCGCGCGCCCGCCCGTACGCCCTCCCGCGCCCCTTCCCGCACGGCTCCCCGACCGCCGCGGGGGACCGCGGAGGGCCGGGAGGGCGCTTCCCGGGGAACCGATTTCGGCGCACGCCCGACCATGGGCTAGGCTCTCTCCCGGTAGCGTGTCCGAGCGGCCGAAGGAGCTCGCCTCGAAAGCGAGTGTGGGGGCAACTCCACCGTGGGTTCAAATCCCACCGCTACCGCGGCAGTCGAAGGGCCCCCTCGAAAGAGGGGGCCCTTCGCCGTGCTCCGCCTCACCCGCTCCGGCGCGGACGGGACCACCCGCGCAACCCCTGGGAGCGCCGGTCGCCGCCGGTTAGACTCTCGCGACCGCTCGGGCGGTCCTGTGTTCGGGGACGTCCGGGATGTTCGGGGATGTTCGGGGAGAGGCAAGCGCCGTGGACGTGAAGAAGGTCGTGCTCTACATACTCCTCGTCTTCATCCTGTACTCGATCATCACCTCCCCCGACCGCTCCGCCGAACTCGTCGGCATCGGCTTCGAGGGCATCTCCAGCGCCGCGAAGGGCGTCGGGACCTTCATGTCCGAACTGGTGAACTGAACGGGCCGTCCGTACGGGCCGGCCCTCGCGAGCACCCCCGTCGCGAGCGCCGTCGCCACGAG
>NZ_JAKMAY010000581.1:0-1177 GCF_022015835.1 Streptomyces sp. ICN903
GCCTGGTCACCGGGGCCACCGGCTACATCGGCGGCCGGCTGGTGCCCGAGCTGCTGGCGGCGGGCCACACCGTGCGCTGTCTGGCCCGCACGCCGGCCAAGCTGCGCGACCACCCCTGGGCGGGGCGGGCGGAGGTGGTGCGCGGCGACGTCACCGACGCCGCGTCGGTGCGCGCGGCGATGGAGGGCATGGACGTCGCCTACTACCTGGTGCACTCCATGGGCGGCGGCTCCCGCTTCGAGAACACCGACCGCGAGGCCGCGCGGATCTTCGGCGAGCAGGCCCGGGCGGCCGGGGTGGGCCGGATCGTCTACCTGGGCGGGCTGACCCCGGCCGGGGTGCCCGAGGAGGAGCTCTCCCCGCATCTGCGCTCCCGTGCCGAGGTGGGGCGGCTGCTGCTGGCCTCCGGTGTGCCGACGGCCGTACTGCGGGCGGCGGTGATCATCGGTTCGGGTTCGGCGTCGTTCGAGATGCTGCGCTACCTGACCGAGCGGCTGCCGCTGATGGTCACCCCGAGCTGGGTGCGCACCCGGCTCCAGCCGATCGCGGTGCGCGACGCGCTGCGCTACCTGGCCGCCTGCGCGTCGCTGCCGCCCGAGGTGAACCGGACCTTCGACATCGGAGGCCCGGAGGTCCTCACCTACCACGACATGATGCAGCGCTACGCCGCGGTGGCCGGGCTGCCCAGGCGGGTCATCGTCCCGGTGCCGGTGCTCTCCCCCACCCTGTCCAGCCACTGGATCGGTCTGATCACCCCCGTCCCGCGCGCGCTGGCCCGGCCGCTGGCGGAGTCGCTGCGGCACGAGGTGGTCTGCGCCGAGCACGACATCGCCCGCCACGTCCCCGACCCGCCCGGCGGCCTGCAGGGTCTGGACCAGGCGCTGCGGTTGGCGCTGAAGCGGATCAAGGACGCGGAGGTGGCCACCCGCTGGTCCTCGGCGTCCGTCCCCGGCGCGCCCAGCGATCCGCTGCCCACCGACCCGAACTGGGCGGGCGGCAGCCTCTACACCGACGAGCGCGAGCGCACCGTGGCCGCCCCGCCGCAGGCGCTGTGGCGGGTGATCGAGGGCATCGGCGGTGAGAACGGCTGGTACTCCGCGCCGCTGGCCTGGGCCGTGCGCGGCTGGCTGGACCGGCTGGTGGGCGGGATCGGGCTGCAGCGGGGGAGGCGGGACGC
>NZ_JAKMAY010000582.1:0-1171 GCF_022015835.1 Streptomyces sp. ICN903
CCGGTCACCGCCCCCTACCCCGCGCCCGGCGCGGCCGCGCGCCCCGGCGCCGCGCGCTCGGCGCGCACGCTGTCCCTCGTGCTGAGCGCCCTGCTGAGCGCGCTGCTGCTGTGCACGCTGGTGCAGCTCGTGCTCGACTCCCGGGTCTACGGGGAGCTGAACGAACTCCACGAGGGCGGCTACCTGGCGTACGCGGCCTTCGACCACGACTCCCTGCGGAACACCACCGAGGTGATGGCGGGCCTCTCCGCGCTGTTCCAGCTGCCGGTGGTCGTGCTGTGGCTGGTGTGGTTCTGGCGGGTCCGGGCCAACGCGGAGGCGTTCGCCCCCGGGCAGATCCGCTACCACCAGGGGTGGGCGATCGGCTCCTGGCTGGTGCCGGTGGTCTGGTTCTTCATGCCCAAGCAGATCATCAACGACGTCTGCGACCACAGCGACCCCACCTCGACCCGCACCACCTGGTACGGCCCGCGCCGGAGCAGCAACCGCGGCCTGCTCAACGGCTGGTGGACGATGTGGCTGGCCGGCATGGTCGTCGGAGTCCTCAACTACCAGCCGTGGTACGAAGCCGAGACCGTCGACCAGGCGCAGGGCAGCGCGGCCCTCACGGTCTTCGCCGACCTTCTGGCCGTGCCCGCCACGGTGCTGGCGATCCTGGTCGTCCTGCGGCTGACCTCCCTCCAGGACGACCGGATCAAGGCCGGCCGCTGACCCGCGGGTCGCCGATCCGGCGGCCGCCGAACCGGCGACCGCCGGCCCGGCGCAGCCGGCGTACCGCGGACAGGGCCCCGGCGCGGTGACGCAGGAGCACCGCGCCGGCCGCAAGCCCCGTCAGCCCGGTCAGCCCGGCCAGCCCCGCCGCCCCGCCGAAGGCCGCCGCCGGGGACGATCCGGCCCCCGGTTCCGCGGCGACGCCGGTGTGCGTGAAGGAGGCGGACAGCAGCTCCCCGGTGCCGCAGACCGCGACCACGGGGTAGCTGCCGCCCACGGCCAGCCCCTCCCGCAGCGGGGCGGTGGCGTGTCTCTCCCGGGCGGGACGGTCGTCGGCGCGTTCGAGCGCGACGGTCCGCTCGAAGGCGGGGGAGGAGACGACACCGCCCGAGCCGCCCGCCTCGCACACGGCGCGTACGCCGAGGGCCCCGCCTCCGTCCCCGCCCGCGCGGGCTGGGGT
>NZ_JAKMAY010000583.1:0-1151 GCF_022015835.1 Streptomyces sp. ICN903
TCCCCCGGGTCCGCGGCCACCACCCCGCCACCCGTACGCCCGGGCGGCGGAGCCCACACCTCCAGCTCGATCCCGCCCTCCGGCCCGGCCACCGGCACCACCGATCCCGCCCGGGCCAGCACCGGGATCCGCGCCCGCGGAGCCTCGACGACCACCCGGCCCGGGCCTCTGTGCACCTGCCCCGTCGCCGTGTCGTACCACCGCCCGCGCGGCAGCCGCACGGTACGGCGCACCACCCCCGGCTCCAGCACCGGTGCCACCAGCAGAGCGTCCCCCAGCAGGAACGCGTCCTCGCACTCCCGCAGCGCCCGGTCCTTCGGCGCGGCCCACCACAGCGGGCGCACGTACGGAGCCCCCGAGCGGTGCGCCAGCCGGGCCAGCGTCGCGAAGTACGGCAGCAGCCGCTCCCGCTCGCGCAGCGCCGCCCGCGCGTGCTCCAGCACCTCCGGACCGAACTCCCACGGCTCCAACCTCCCGGAACCCGGCACGGCCGGGGTGCGGAACAGCGGCAGGTACGCGGCCAGCTGGAACCAGCGCAGGTACAGCTCCGGCGACGGCCGCGGCGACCCCGCCGGTCCCCCGACGTCCGCACCGCAGTACGGCACCCCGCACAACCCCAGGCCGATCACCTGGGCGAGCGCGTCCCGCAGCCCCTCCCAGCCGGCCGACGTCTGATCCGTCCAGGTGCCGCCGTAGCGCTGCAGACCCGCCCAGCCCGAGCGCGACAGCAGCAACGGCCGCTCATGGGGCCGCAGACCCCGCAGCCCCTCGAAACCCGCACGGGCCATCGCCAGGGCGTAGACGTTGTGCGCCTCCCGGTGGTCGCCGCCGCGCGACTCCAGGCAGTGCCCGGCCGACCGGGGCAGCGTCGCGTCACCGAAGGCCGCCAGGGAGACCGGATCGTTCATCTCGTGGCAGAACCCGGCGAACCCCCGCGCCAGCCGCTCGGAGTACAGCCCTCCCCACCACTTGCGCACCCGCGGATCGGTGAAGTCCGGGTACACCGCCTCACCCGCCGGGCCCAGCCCGCGCACCGGCTCGCCCATCGGATCCCGGACGAAGGCGTCCTCGCCGAGCCCGCCGTCGTACACCGCCTCCCCCGGCTCCGCCCGCACCGCGGGATCCACGCACGACACCAGCCGCACCCCGCC